>DCIW01000164.1 GCA_002317225.1 Prevotellaceae bacterium UBA1716
CCTTTCGATGCATATACGAATTCTTGTGGTACAACATTGTCCTTTACAATATTCTTATCGTGATAGATATCCCATAGAAACATGTTAAGAGCCTTGACACGCTGCTGGAGTCCCTTCTCGAGATATGTCCAATCGTCCTTTTCAATGATACGAGGGACTGAATCGTAAGGGAACAGCTGTTCTCTGAACACTCCTTTTTTATAAACGCCGAAGCGAACACCGAAGCGTTCCATCCATTTGTTGACACTATCACGACTGTCAACGAGTTGTGTTGTTGTTACATTTGCCATTTGTTTGTGTTGTCTTCTAAAGTTTTAATATCATCCCACTCATGCCGTATTTCATTCGTTGTTTGTGTTGTTACTATGAGTGTGGCCCGTGTCTTAATCTTGGTGCAAAGGTAAAACAAATAGTTAGCATATGCAAGTATTATGCTAACTATTTGCAATCTTTTAAACATTTACGCTTTCATAATGTCATAAAATGAAATATAATATTACAATTTGAGTTTGTCCACGGTCATTCCATTCTCCAGACGGTTCAAGTCCACATTGCCTTCAATACCGCTAATTGTCCCTTTACGACTGAACTGCCATATATTGTATTTGCCATTTCCCTTCAAGTTGGGGCGACGACCGTATCTGCTTATCCATATATAATAGGAGTCGAACTTGCCACCCAACATCTTGTTATATATTCCGCCACTTGTATAGATAATCGGTTTGCGACCATATTCTGCCTTTATCAGTTCGCAAAAAGAGGTGAGTTCACGTTGCACTTCTGTCGCACTCATTCCATCAATTCCTCCACCGTATTCCACATCTACCATAGGGATGATATTGCCGATGTTTCGACCAACCGTAGATTTGAAATGGCTGAATTGCTGGGCACCCGACTTCTTGCTCGTAAAGAAATGGTACACTCCGACATTCAAGCCTGCATTCCTGGCCTCTCGCAAATTACGCGAGAACAAAGGGTCTCTATATCCGTACCCCTGCGTAGCCTTCACATACACGAACTGGATATTCGGATTCTCAGCAACTTTCCCCCAATTAATCCACCCATTATGATGCGACACATCTATGCCATCAACATTTCTCGACGACACACCTCCCCCACCATTGCCTCCACGCATCAGGTACTCCACATATATCATAGCCTCTTTCAATATCCAAGGCTTTGTGACTATGACAATACCGAATAATATGGCAACAGCAATGAGAATCCTCTTTATCTTTCGTTTCGTTTTCTTCTTCATGCTTTGTTTCTACCAATGATACTTCTCAATCATTTTCTTAAACACTTTCTCATCACATACGGATGCAAAAAGGAGCATGCACGAACGCACCTTGATAGCATCCGGTCCAAAGATTTCGTAGACCGAATGACTGCTGTCAAGTACAGCTTGGGTTATTTCGACAAGGCGAGCCTTGAGCACAGGATGATTGATGTACTCAACTGCTTCATCACGTCCATCTATTCCGTAATATTGCGATTTTGCCGAATGGCCCAATCCTTTCATTTGAGGGAAGATATACCATATCCAATGAGAGGTTTTCTTGCCCGATTTTACTTCGGCAAGTGCTTGCTCATAATCCACGTCTTGTGCAAGGAGAAATCTGTTAAGGTTTGGCATTGTTGATGTTGGAAATTAAGGTTTTTGCAAAAGTACGACAATTCATTATAAATACCAAGAATTTTGAAGTGTATTTGATATTTTTCACGGCTTTTCACATACATTACAATTATGGTTACTAATTATAAGTGGGTGTTCATAAATAATTTGTTTGGCATAGTTGTTCGATTCTTAATTTTATTCATTATCTTTGCAACAAATTTTATACCTTATATATTTTTATGAAGAAATCTAACTTATTAATTGCACTCGCTTCTGCCATTTTCCCTTGCGGAAGTATCAATGCACAATCTTCGCTCTCGCTACATTATGACAAGCCGGCAACTTACTTCGAGGAAACTCTCGTGATTGGTAACGGTAGTCAAGGCGCCATCGTTTATGGAGGTACTCATGAAGACAAAATTTCACTCAACGACATGACTCTCTGGACTGGCGAACCAGACCTCAAGGTTTGGAATCCTGATGCTTATAAGTCTATCCCTGAAATCCGAAAGGCACTCGCGAATGAGGATTATCGTTTGGCAGACCAACTTCAGCGTAAGGATCAAGGACATTATAGTCAGAGTTACCAACCTGTTGGAACACTGACCATGACCGACATGGACAATGAATCGATGAGCACATCAAACTATGCGCGTTCGCTTGATATCGAAAAGGCTATTGCTGATGTTTCGTATTCAAACAGTAAAGGCAATTTCACTCGACAGTATTTTGCTTCGGCTCCCGATTCGGTTATCATTATCCGTCTGAAGGCTGAAAATGGTGCAAAGATTAACAGGACTTTCCGTATGCATTGCCAACTCCCACACATGACTTTCATAGAGAATGGTGAACTCGTGATGGATGGTTATGCGGCTTACAGCAATCTGCCAAGTTATACTGATGCTGCCATCAAGCACAGATATGATAGTAATCGTGGTGTGCATTATCGTGCGTGCGTTCATATTATAAATAAGGATGGTAAGGTGATTGACAACTATCACGACCAACTCGAACTAACAGACTGCACAGAGGCAACGGTCATCATCGCTATAGCAACAAGTTTCAATGGGCTTGACAAAGACCCTGTGAAGGAAGGCAAGAATTATCAGGCACTCGTTCGCAGTCGTATTGATAATGCTGTAAGCAAGACTTACGCAGAACTCATGGCACGTCATGAGGAAGACTATACTCGTCTGTTCAGTCGCTTCTCTATAAATCTCGGTACAACAGATTCTAAAATTGCCTCTCTTCCTACTGATGTCCAACTGAAGAATTATACAGATAAGAACGAAAAGAATCCAGATCTTGAAGAACTCTATATGCAGTATGGACGCTACCTGCTTATCTCTTGTTCGCGTACAGAAATGGTTCCTGCCAACCTTCAAGGTATTTGGAATGAATCAATCCTCCCACCTTGGTCTTGCAATTACACCTCTAATATTAATGTAGAGGAAAACTATTGGCCTTCAGAAATTGCAAACCTTGGCGAACTTCACAAGCCAATGCTCGACTTCATAGAAAAACTTCCTGTGACTGGTCGTGAGACAGCAAAGGCATATTATGGAATCAACGAAGGTTGGTGTCTTGCTCACAATACAGATATCTGGGGCATGACTTGTCCTGTAGGTGAGAATGGTGGCGACCCTCAATGGGCAAACTGGAATATGGGAGGTGCATGGGTAAGCACTCATATCTGGGAACATTACCTCTTCTCAATGGACAAGGAATATCTCAAGAAGGCATATCCAACCCTTAAGGGAGCAGCCGACTTCTGCATGGCTTGGATGATTTCGCTTAAGGACTTGAAGGCACAGAATCCTAACTCTCCAATCCCTGCAAGCGAGGAAAACCTTCTCGTAACCGCCCCTTCGACTTCACCTGAAAACACATACATGACTCCTGACGGTTATGATGGTCGCACAATATATGGTGGTTCGGCAGACCTCGCTATGATTCGCGAATGTCTCCTTGATACAAAGGCAGCAACCATCGCTCTCGGAGGTGATAAGGCTTACATCAAGAAGATAGATGATACCCTCGCGCGCATGTTACCTTTTAAAATAGGCAAGGACGGAAGTCTGCAGGAATGGTACTACGACTGGAAGGACACCGATCCACAGCATCGCCACCAGTCTCACCTCTTCGGACTCTTCCCCGGTCATCAGATCACAGTGGCTGAAACTCCAGAACTTGCACAGGCTTGCAAGCGAGCTCTCGAAATCAAGGGTGACAAGACTACAGGTTGGTCGACCGGTTGGAGAGTGAACCTCCAGGCTCGTCTTCGTGAGAGCGAACAAGCATACCACATCTATCGTACATTGCTCAAGTATATCTCACCAGACAATTATAGAGGTCCAGATCGTCGTCGCGGTGGTGGTACTTACCCTAATCTTCTTGATGCTCACTCACCATTCCAGATTGATGGCAACTTCGGTGGAACTGCAGGAGTAATCGAGATGCTTTGCCAATCGACAGCCGATCAAATAGAACTCCTTCCCGCACTCCCTGAAGCATGGAAGAAAGAAGGAAACGTTTCGGGCATCTGCTGCCGAGGAGGTTACGAAATCAGCTTTTCGTGGAAGAATGGCAATATAACAAGCTTGACCATCACATCTAAGCGAACTGACACTTCGAAAGCAAACATCCTACTTCCTAATGGCAAAAAGATAGCAGTTTCCATTAAAGCAGGTGGCAAAAAGTCAATAACAAAATTATAGAAAAGAAGGTACACTTTGTTACAATTTTACTGACAAGTGTACCTTTTTTACTTTTTTTACTTAGAAAGACTATTTTTTTGTTAGTTTTTTTGCTCATATTATATAAAATTCATACCTTTGCATCGCAAAACGAAACACAAAGACACTTCAAACAGCGTTCCGAGTGAAATTCGACAATAAACACAACCAACAGTTAATCCTATTACTTGAGCACATCGTATGGTCGCATACGGTATTTTTTATGCTCAAGAATAAGGCAGTCCATGAGACTGCAAACCCGACACAGACACGCCCAAAGGATTACAACATCGACTTAAAACAGCCGAACTAATTAACAACAACAATAATAATTTAAAACAAACAAGCAATCCCTATGGACGCAAAAAAAGTTTTGGAAGACCTTAAGCGTCGTTTTCCAAATGAACCTGAGTATCATCAGGCAGTAGAAGAAGTTCTCGGTACAATCGAGGAAGAGTACAACAAGCACCCAGAATTTGATAAGGTTAATCTTATCGAGCGCCTTTGCATTCCAGAGCGCGTTTATCAGTTCCGCGTTACATGGCAGGACGACAAGGGTAACATCCAGACAAACATGGGTTACCGTATCCAGCACAACAACGCTATCGGTCCTTACAAGGGTGGTATCCGTTTCCACAGCTCTGTAAACCTCGGTATCCTCAAGTTCCTCGCATTCGAGCAGACTTTCAAGAACTCTCTCACTACACTCGCAATGGGTGGTGCAAAGGGTGGTTCTGACTTCTCTCCACGTGGAAAGTCAAGCGCTGAAGTTATGCGTTTCTGCCAGGCATTCATGCTCGAGCTCTATCGTCACATCGGTCCTGACTGCGACGTTCCAGCAGGTGATATCGGTGTTGGTGGCCGTGAAGTAGGTTACATGTTCGGTGCATACAAGAAGTACTGCCGTCAGTTCCAGGGCGTACTCACTGGTAAGGGTCTCGAATTCGGTGGTTCACTCATCCGTCCTGAAGCTACAGGTTACGGTACAGTATACTTCCTCCGCGCTATGCTCAAGACTAAGGGTCAGGAAATCGCAGGCAAGAAGGTTCTCATCTCAGGTTCAGGTAACGTTGCTCAGTACGCAGCAGAGAAGGTTCTCCAGCTCGGTGGTACAGTTATGACAATGTCTGACTCAGATGGTTACATCTACGATCCAGAAGGTATCGATCGCGAAAAGCTCGACTACATCTTCGACCTCAAGCAGGTTCAGCGTGGTCGTATCAAGGAATATGTTGACCAGTATCCAAACGCTAAGTATGTTGCAGGTTCTAAGCCTTGGTTTGAGAAGGCAGACATCGCTCTCCCATGTGCTACTCAGAACGAGCTCAACGAAGAGCAGGCTAAGGCTCTCGTAGCAAACGGTGTTATCGCTGTTGCTGAAGGTGCTAACATGCCAACTACTCCAGAGGCTATCAAGGTATTCCAGGATGCTAAGATCCTCTACTGCCCAGG
>DCIW01000063.1:0-426 GCA_002317225.1 Prevotellaceae bacterium UBA1716
GGAAAGGTCATGCAATATACTGGAGGAAGTTCTCGAAGTGCGTTCGAACAATACATGCGAAACATTTACGGATTGTGCAGTACCTATTCAGTATATAACGAGACAAAAGCACGTTCGATAAAGGATGTGCAACCAGGAGATGTGCTTGTCTATCCTGCACGAAAAGGACATCAGTATGGTCATGCAGTCATCGTAGTTGATGTTGCTCGAAACTCAAAGGGCAAGGTTGCTATCATGTGTGCTGAAGGAAACACACCAGCACGTAATGCTCATGTGGTAAGAAACCTCAATCCATTAGAAAACCCTTGGTTCTTCTTCGATGAAGACGATGATACATTCCTTATAAGTACATTCCATTTCAATAAGGATGAACTGAGAACGTATTAGCTGATTACAAGGAATATGGATGATGCTCAATACGAACAT
>DCIW01000063.1:514-3286 GCA_002317225.1 Prevotellaceae bacterium UBA1716
CCCTTCACACTAGTAGTATGAAGCCCCTCACACTAATAGTAACAATTCTCTGCCACTACTAATGGCAGATTTCACACACCCTAATGTTTTTTACAAAACCCTTAAATGTTTTACCCAAAACACCCTTATGTGTTGACCAAAACTATTAAATGTTTTTGCTTACACATAAGGGTGTTTTTTATTACTCTTTTGTCAAGCTATCAAGCAATCCTTGACAAGCATCTTCGAGTATTTCGATTACGTTTTCAAAACCCTGTGCACCTCCGTAATATGGATCGGGAACATGGTCGATTACATGTTGGGTGCAATAGTCGGTCATGTGAAAAATCTTTGCTTCATCATCAAGGGTAGGGGCGAGACGACGCAGTTTGTCATAGTTCGAATCGTCCATTGCAAGGATGATATCGAAAGTATCAAAGTCGGTTGTTCGAACGGGGCGAGAGAGATGAGTCAGTTTGTATCCATGACGATAAGCGTGCTGTTTCATTCGTGGATCAGAGCCTTCGCCTTCATGATAACTGATAAGACCAGCCGAGTCGATGTAGAAGTCCTTTTTCAATCCCGCATCGTTCACTAATTTTTGCATTATTGCCTCAGCCATCGGTGAACGGCAGATATTGCCAAGGCACACAAAGAGAATACTTTTCATATCGTTATTGCTTTGATTTCTTATGCAAAGATAATGATAAATATTGTATATCAGCACACAAACATCGCTTTTTTGTATCGGTTGTAACGTAATTATAAACTAATGTTACGTAATTAATATGAAGAGTTTGGGAAAAACTATAACTTTGCACCCAAATAAAAACATATTCGAATCATTAAAACTTAATTACAGATGAAACTATTTGGTTCTTTGCTTGCTTTGACACTTTTTTCCACTTCTGTTCAAGCACAAGACAAACTCTATCACGATGAATTCCCACTCGGCGACGTAACCCTTCTCGATGGTCCGCTTAAGCATGCTCGCGACCTTAATATAGAGACATTGCTCAAGTACGATTGCGACCGTCTGCTTGCTCCTTATCGCAAGGAGGCAGGACTCACTCCAAAAGCTAAGACTTACCCTAACTGGGATGGACTTGATGGTCATGTCGGTGGTCATTATCTCACAGCGATGGCTATCAATGCCGCTACAGGCAACGAGGAATGTCGCAAGCGAATGCTCTATATGATTGAGGAACTCAAGGAGTGTGTTGCTGCGAACGCAAAGAATCATCCAACATGGGGAAAGGACTACATTGGCGGTTTCCCAAATAGTGATAAGCTTTGGTCTACATTCAAGGAAGGCAACTTCGGCACTTATTTCGGTTCGTGGGCACCATTCTACAACCTTCATAAGATGTATGCAGGATTGCGCGATGCGTGGGTTTATTGTGGCAATGAAGATGCAAAAGCACTCTTCCTTCAGTTCTGCGACTGGGCATGTGCCATCACTTCAAAGCTATCCGACGACCAGATGGAAAATATGCTTGGCAATGAACATGGTGGTATGAACGAGGTTCTTGCTGATGCATACGCTATCACAAAGGATAAGAAGTATATCGAATGCGCAAAGAGATTCTCCCACAAGCGCCTTTTCACACCTATGTCACAGCATCAGGATTGTCTCGACAATATGCATGCAAACACACAGGTTCCAAAGGTGATTGGTTTCGAACGTATTGCCGAACTCACAGGCGATGAGGCATATCATACCGCAAGTACTTATTTCTGGGATATCGTTACTCGTGATCGTTCGCTCGCTTTTGGTGGTGATAGCCGTCGCGAACACTTCCCAAGTAAGGATGCTTGTATGGACTTTATCAACGATATTGATGGTCCTGAGTCTTGTAACACAAACAATATGCTCAAACTCACCGAAGACCTTCATCGTGAGAGCCCAAAGGCAGAATATGCCGACTACTACGAACTTGCCACTTTCAACCATATCCTTTCGACTCAGCATCCTGAGCATGGTGGATATGTTTACTTTACTCCAGCTCGCCCTCGTCACTATCGCAACTATTCTGCTCCAAACGAAGCAATGTGGTGCTGTGTGGGTACAGGTATGGAGAATCACGGAAAGTATGGTCAGTTCATCTATACTCGTGTGGCTGATGCACTTTATGTCAATCTCTTTGTTGCTTCCGAACTCAATTGGAAGGAAAAGGGAATTGTCCTCACTCAGAACACAGAATTCCCTTATGGCGAAAGCAGTTCTATCCGTGTGAAGGAAGGCAAAGGACAGTTCAAACTTATGGTTCGCTACCCAGGTTGGGTAAAGAATGGCGACTTCAAGGTTAAGGTAAATGGTCAGGATGTACAACTCATCAGCGGTCCTTCATCTTATGTTTGCATCGACCGAAAGTGGAAGAAGGGTGATGTCGTAACAATAGATTTCCCAATGCACAACAGCATCAAGTATCTTCCAAACGTACCACAGTACATCGCTCTTATGCACGGACCAATCATGCTCGGTATGAAGACTGGAACTGAAGACCTTGCTCATCTCATTGCAGATGATAGCCGATTCGGTCAGTATGCAGGTGGAAAGAAACTCCCAATCGATAAGGCTCCAATCCTTGTTGAAGAGAAAGATATCGAGAATATCACTAATCAACTCGTTCCTGTTGCGGGCAAACCGCTCCATTTCACTCTCAAGACAAAGATGATTAACCCAATCGAGGGCGAACTCCAACCATTCTTCGAGATTCACGATAGCCGTTATATGATGTATTGGCTTTCGTTCACAGGCGATAAGTACAAGGCATATCTCGACCGCCTTGC
>DCIW01000034.1:0-2145 GCA_002317225.1 Prevotellaceae bacterium UBA1716
CCATGACTATCCTGATGGTGGTAGCTACGCTCGGCTTCTGCATGATGTTCAAGAATATCATCAGTTTCTCCTACGACATCGACGCCGCATACCCTACCATCGAACATGTGTCACGTGGTGGGAGCAAGCGCAAAACAGAAAATAAACAATAATATATATAAACATTAACTTCTAATACAAAAAAGAATGAAGAAAACAAGACTTCTAACATTGCTCATGGCGATGATCATGATGGCGATGAGCCCAGTGAAGATGTGGGCTATTTCGGGAAGCGGTTCTTCCAGCGATCCTTACCTTATTTCGAGCGACACCGACTGGAGAAACTCAGGATTCGTGTCTGCGCTCAGCAAATCAAGTTCGAGCAGTAAGGTGCATATCTACCTTATGAACGACATCGAAGTAAGCAGCGTCACTCTGCGTGACCAGGATGTATATATATCGCTTGATGGTAATGGACACAACATCAAGCTGAATTCTATCACAACCACCGAGGAGAACACAGGTCTGTTCGGCAAGATTGGTGGTGGAGTGGTGAAGGATCTGCGCATCGGTGGAGCTTTGACTTCATCTAAGAAGTACATGGGTAACCTCTGCGGTAAGGTGACAGGAACCCTCATCATCACAAACGTCATCTGTTCGGCATCATTAGCATACAACAATGAGAATGTAGATGATGCAACGACTGGTGGTTTTATTGGTCAGATCAATGGTGATGTCACCTTCAACCAGTGCGGTTTCACCTATCGACTTTATTGCAATAGCAAAGGAAAAAACATGTGTGGTATGGTGGGATATCGCAGTAGCGGCTCAGTAGTGTTCAACAACTGCTTCTGTAAGGCAGAATGGCGCAGTGCTGTGTCGAGCGACAACTACGCCTACATGCGTAACGACGGTAGCAACACCATCTACAACAACTGCTACTACGTAAACATTGGCACAGGCGGCAAGGTGTCTGACAAGTCGAGCGGCAAACCTTCATATATTGCAGAAAGCAAGTTCGGCACCGGTGAACTCGCCTACTTGCTCAACGGTGAGACCAACGGCAAGTCTCGCTGGTATCAGAATCTCAGCGGTACTAAAGACAACTACCCTTATCCTTACACCAAAACAGCCAGCACTCACGCCTTAGTCTATTACGGCTATGATCATGGTGCAACGAGCCAGACATACAATAACTCAAGCCTCACAAAGAGCAGCAAGCACCAATTCTACAACACATTGTCGAAGGCTACCTGGAGCAACGAAGCAACTCCTGCTTCGTGCAAGGTGAAGATGGAATATAAGTGTTCAACATGTAATGCAACAGCCAGCGAGGATGGTCTTACTCCTACATGTGTCACAACTAATGCCACATGCAAAGACGTTGGAACCTATACTTATACTGCAACCAGTGCGACCTACAAGAAAGATGCCAGCAACTATCACACGGCCACAGACACATACACATTCAAAAATGCCCTTGGTCATGCATTCAACAGTACCAAAGACCCTCACAAGACACATTGTACACGCTGTGGCCACTCAATCATTCGTTATACTGCAACAGATAAATGGGTGTGTTACGAATTATGGGGCCACAAACCATTCTCAGATGCTTCAGGCAATGTAGTTTCTGTCGAAAGTCACACATTCTCTTCACCACAGGGAGTTGTAGAACTCAACGGAACAGTTGATAAAATAAACTTCTATGCATTTACTCCTAAACAATCCACTTCAGAGGATGCTGACGATGGCTTTGAACCAAGCGTCTTGACTTCAATTATTTTGCCAGAAGGTATTACGATGATAGGCGGAAATGCATTTTTTTATTGCAAAAATCTTAGCAGCATAACACTTCCTTCAACTTTGACAACGTTGGATGATGGAGCATTCCAATATTGCGGTATTACCTCAATCACCATACCTGATGGAGTGACAGAACTCCCTGTTTCAGCTTTTGATTGTTGTAAAAAACTTGTTAGTGTGACTGTGCCAAATGAGCTGACTAAAATCGGAGCGTCTGCTTTTTACAAATGTGAAAGCCTTAAGAATTTCACAATTCCGAATTCTGTGACCAGCATTGGAAATGGGGCTTTCCAAGGTTGCTCTGCACTTACAAGCATAACCATTCCTTCAGGGGTGACCAGCATTGGAAATAATACTTTC
>DCIW01000034.1:2155-2510 GCA_002317225.1 Prevotellaceae bacterium UBA1716
TTCCAGGGATGTATTTAGAGACCTCAAAACAACCATAAACAACAAAAAACATATAGAGATAATCAGTTGATTATCAATAGATATTAGATTTTAACACTTCGAACTTGCTATTTGGTGGTTCCCGATTTTCCGCTTACCTTTGCAACGTATTTCTACCGCGGAGAATTTAGGGAGCTTTTATTTTGCAATCCCGTGGACGGAGTTGACAAAGGTTTACAAGCGTTTACCAAGGTTGACTCAATGACCAAAGGGAAGGAAGCAAGGAAGTGACCTCGTTTGAAAAACGGAATATCGTGGAAAGAGTTGACAAAGGTTGTCAATGGTTTACATGAGTTCACTCCGTGGTGGTTTACAC
>DCIW01000076.1:0-5858 GCA_002317225.1 Prevotellaceae bacterium UBA1716
TCTAACGCTGGTGGTGTATCAGTATCAGGTCTCGAAATGGCTCAGAACTCACAGCGTCTCAACTGGACTTCAGAAGAAGTTGATGCTAAGCTCCTCTGGATCATGGAGAACATCCACGACAACTGTGTTAAGTACGGTACAGAAGCTGACGGCTACGTTAACTACGTTAAGGGTGCTAACGTTGCAGGCTTCATGAAGGTTGCTAAGGCAATGATGGCTCAGGGTGTTATCTAATCCCCCGAGTTGAACAAATAATAAACAACCAACAACATTTTGAAGCGTATCGAGTTTTCTCGGTACGCTTTTTTGTCCACTATATCGCCCCATAATTCACCTAATACCTCATTTCTAACTCTTAATTCCTAATTCCTAACTCCTAATTCCTAATTCCTAACTTCTAATTCCTAATTATTTTGTATCTTTGCACTATGAAAAATGGTCTAATCCTTGAAGGCGGTGGACTCCGCAGTCTATTTACCGCTGGAATACTCGATTCGTGGATGCAAGCAGGCATCCAGTTCGATGGCATCGTCGGTGTTTCGGGCGGTGCTTTGTTCGGCTGCAATTTCAAGTCGCACCAGATAGGGCGTGCTTTGAGATATAATGTAAAGTTGAAGGACGACCCACGATATATGGGAATACGATCGCTCATCAGGACTGGTGATATCGTTGGTGCAGAGTTTGCATATCATGTTGTTCCCACGGAAATCGATCCTTTTGACAACGAAGCATTCATGAATGACCCTACCCCATTCTATGTAGTCACGACAGATATTGAAACTGGCGAACCTTGTTATCACGAAATCAAGTCTTTTGATTATGAGGGACTCGAATGGATGCGTGCAACAGGTAGCATGCCACTCGTTTCAAGACCTGTTCCTCTCAATGGGCATCTTTACCTTGATGGAGGCATGACCGACTCGCTTCCTCTGAAGGCTTTCCAAGATATGGGATTTAAAAAGAATGTGGTCATACTTACCCGCGAACGTGGATATCGCAAATCGCCTTCTAAGATTATTTGGATGTTCCGTCTTTTATGTCGCAAATACCCCAAGATAGCAGAAGTGATGGCACGCCGCTCTGATGCATACAACGCACAACTCGACTATCTTCTCGACCAAGAAAAAGCGGGCAACACCTTTCTCATCTTCCCTGAGGAGCCTCTCGGAATTGGACGCATCGAACTCAATGAAGCCCAGATGAGGAGAGTGCATAAGATAGGGGTTGATTTAGGTATTGCCCTGCAAAGTAAGATTGAAGATTTTCTAAAACATTAAATAAGGTGAGGATTTCTTGTCAGATTAAGACACGAGATCCTCTTCTTGTATCCACTCACGTGCTTTGGCCACGAGCTTTTCTATCCAAGATGAAGATTTCTTCTTTTGAGGAGAAGGCATTTCTTCTTCCAAAGGGGTATTCTCATCTTCTTCGATATCATTATTGGAAGATTCAACTGCATCAACAATTCCTTCTTCTACAGGTTCGTTCTCTTCTGGGTCGGGCTCCTTCTCTTCTTCGATAGGTTCGACCGGCGGATAATACTCTTGGATAAGTCGCTTTATCTTCTCTTCGCGTTCCTTATCCCTTTCCTCTGCTGTTGCCACACGTTCCTTGTCAAAACCCGTAGCAATGATGTTGACCTTCACATCCTCACCAAGTGTGTCATCCCAATAAAGCCCCCAAAGTACTTCGAGGTCGTTTGCCATATTATCCATGAACTTATTCACCTCATTGAGTTCGGTAATAAGCACAGGATTACTATGACTTTGATAGATTATATAAAGGAGTTTCTGGCTGCGTTCCACCTCAAGGTTGTTGAGAAGAGGCGATTTGAGGGCGTTTGCCATTGCCTTCATGATGCGATGTTCTCCCGAAGCACGTCCCTCGGACATAAGTGCCCCACCACCATCTTTCATAACTGTCTGCACATCGCAGAAGTCTCGGTTCACCTTACCTTCTTGTGTAATGATTTCGGCAATACTCTTAGTAGCAATAGTCACTATCTCATCAGCCTTTGCAAAAGCCTCATCGATGGTAGTCATTCCGTCAGCATAAATGTGGATGAGACGTTCGTTATTGATAACAAGAAGGGCATCGACATTCGCCTTCAAGTCTTCCACGCCCTTGAGAGCCTTTTCTATGCGTAATCTCTTCTCAAATGCAAACGGAAGAGTCACGACACCAACAGTCAAAATACCATTCTCACGTGCCGCATTAGCAATGATTGGTGCTGCGCCAGTACCAGTACCACCGCCCATACCTGCCGTGATAAATACCATCTTAGTGTTATCATCAAAGAGTTTCTTGATGCTATCGATGCTATACTCTGCTGCCGCACGACCAAGTTCGGGACGGCCACCAACTCCAAGTCCATTCTCGCCAATCTGTAACTTGCAAGCAACTTTTGACTTGCTCAATGCCTGACTGTCAGTATTCACCACAGCAAATGACACATTTGTCACTCCTTGCTCAAGCATATTTTCCACTGCGTTACCACCACCGCCACCAACACCAATGACCTTGATGATGTCAACTGACTTGTCTTCCACTTTTTCGAATCCGACAAACTCAACTGTTGAGTCATCAGAGAAAATTTCATTCAATCCCATAGTCCTAATATTTTTATATGAAGTAAAAAAGTATTCATTATTTTACATTGCAAAGGTAAGCAAACAAAATAAGGCTTGCAAACAAAAAACGTTTACAAGCCTTGTATTTAGTATGACTTTCACCTTGTACAAGGTAAAAAAGAATTTGCAAGAAAGGAATCTTACTCTACATGTCCCCAATGCACCATCCCTTCCGGCAGAGCGATAGACTTAGGAGTACCTTTCGGACCACGAATACAATAGTTCAGACCTATTTGTTTGCCAAGTTGATGGACGATAGAACGTGTCATGTTCGTAATCTTCTCATGAATAGAATTGTTGCCAGGATCGCACAGACTTTCGATTGTACGTTCAATGCTCTCAGGATTGACACGATCGCTCACAGCAACATAGAGTTCCTTGAGTTCGTCGCGATAATCCATGATATGCTTGAACAGAATGCCCTCCTTATGTCGCAAAAAGAGAAGGAAAAGTGCTTTATGTACTGGTTGGAGCGTGAGTTCCTTATGCAATCCTGGGAGATAGATGCGATAGTCTGCATCAACCTCTACCGGACTAATCTCAGCAGCAGGTTCAAGAGCCATACGAATACGTTCCTCGCTTACACCTTGAGCACGGAGAGCATCGAGTTGTCTGCGGATATCTTCAAGTTGGACATCTACAGAAGAAATATCCTGATGTGTCTGCACCTCTTCCATATCCTCGAAGAACTCCTCAAGCTGTTCGAGTCCGTCGACATCATTCACAATCTGTACATGAGGACGCTTTGTAGCATTACATTGCCAATTGCCATATAGCTGGGCTTGCTCACGCTTCTTCGCCTCTTCAAGGTCCCACTCCTTCCATTTACGCTGACGGTCAGACTCGACAGTACACCAACAAGCAAAGTGATAGAACTGCTTTGCCAAACTCTCCTCTTTCTCATCATTATCAAGTTCCACGCAGTAGAACACAGCACGCCCATCCTCCATGTAAGCAAACTTGCAAAGAGCATGATTGATGTCCTTCGAAGCCTGAAGCAGGCGATTTACAATGAACAACAGATTCATGTCCTTCGACTCTGGGAGATAGCCGAAAGTGTATTGGAAATTGCTGAAAGCCTTTACGAAACGCTTGCTGTTTCGACCTATATACTGATTGATATACCACTCATACTCACGTTCCACAAAAAAGATGTGGTTAGGGTCGAGACCCACTGGCATATTAGTGCATTCTATTGAAAAAACCTCATTCATTCTTACTTCGATATTATGTAGATTGTGTCTTACCTTCAAATTTTCTGCAAAAGTAAGGTTTTATTTTATAACCACAAAACGTTTTTTAAAAACAAGCCTTGTTTTTGCAATAATTTTTGTTACCCAATCGTTATTATTTACGTGTTATTAAGTAAATAGAGTACAAAACGCGTAAATACCTAACACTTCATGAAGAAAAAACTACTTCCGCTCATCTTGAGCCTTATGATATTTGTTCCAAAGGCATCTGCCCAAGAATGGATGCGTCTCCACCACAAATATAAGGGTGTGGATTGGTGCATTCCGCTCGAGATAGTCAAATACTCCCAATGGGATTTCTCCTCAGACAAGGCAAGGATGAACGCATACGCTATGCTTGAAGACAGCACCGAGATGGTGGTGCCGTTTGCTATAAATGAAATTGACAGCATCGACTTTGCAAACGCTCTTACGGATGATGAGAAAGGCCACAACAAATACCGCCCTTTCACTATGCACATCACTACCGAAGACTATGCGAATATTGTTGAGAAGGAAGTGTGGCTCAACTGCCATATCTCGATTGATGGAAAAGGTGAATACTCCGACTATAGCGGAACGGGCAGAATCAGAGGTCGAGGCAATTCGACTTGGGAATGGTATGACAAAAAGCCTTATAAGTTCAAACTCGACAAAAAGTCAAAACTCCTTGGACTTGAAAAAGCAAAGAACTGGAATCTCCTTGCTAACTGGCGTGATGTGACTGACTTGATGAACGTATACGCTTTTGAAGCAGCACGTTATATGGGAATGCCTAACACTAACCACTCGCGTTTTGTGGAAGTGTTTCTCAACAACGAATACGTTGGAACATATCAACTCACGGAAAAGATTGAGGTGGGAAAGAATCGCATCGAGATTGATGAAGAGGAGGGGCTGCTGTTGAGTTTCGACCTTGATGACGGTCCGAGTCTTTCACCAAACGAAACTAACAATTTCTGGTCGAAAATCTATTCGCTTCCTATCTGCGTGAAATATCCGGAAGATCCTGATGAGCAAACTCTTCAAAACATTAAGAACGAATTTGCAACTCTCGAAAGCGCTATCTCGGGGCACAACTATGAGAAGGTGAGCGAGCTGCTTGATATTCCTTCGTTCATAAGCATTCTGCAACTTCACGAACTCCTCGATAATGTTGAGATTGAGGCTCCACGAAGCATATATTTCTATCGTGACAAAGGAGGCAGGTTTGTGATGGGTCCTGTATGGGATTGGGACGCAGGTTTCGATTTCAGTTGGAGCGACATGTACACCGGACATAATTTCTTTGGTAACTACACTGGTCTTATGTTTGGTACCGACCCATATAAAAACACTGGTGCATTCAAGAATGTGAGCAAGTTCTGGAGAAATATGTTTGGAGACTCTCAATTCGTGAAGGAATACAAGGAAGCATGGGCAGCAATCAGCGATTCCATTTATGATGGATGTTGGGAAGAGACTTACAAGTATGCTCAAGAGATGTTTGATGAAGGAACTTATGATCGCGACATCGCTAAGTGGCCTCTCAAGGATACTTCATCTTCGGGTGGCTGGTGGGGCAGTTCCGACACTTATTTCTCCCCAAAGACAGAAATTGAGAAGATGTCAAAATGGATTAAGAACCGTAAGAACTACCTCGATGGCATCATCGCAAACTATCCTGATGGTACTGAAGGAGGTGGAGATGTGATTGACCCAAGTACGATTAAGGAACCAGAGGTAACTTATAATGATGACAAATCAATATCGGTTAAGGTAACAGCATTAGCAGCATCGGGATATACACAATCGTACCAAATCAATATTGACGAGTCGAAAGTGGTGAATCTTCTTGGTGGCAATCCTAAGTCTCTCGTTCCTATTGATGCTGATGGCTATGCCGGTTCCAACACCGCTGCAGGCACTTATGGAGCTTGGTTCAGCAGTGATGGATACACAACAGATTGGGGCAACGACTCTCATATCTACATCGAGTCGGACAATCTCTACACTT
>DCIW01000076.1:5985-6157 GCA_002317225.1 Prevotellaceae bacterium UBA1716
CATCCAAGACACATAACAAGATAACCCTCGAAAGCATACACACTTTCGAGGGTATAAAAAATATCGAAATTTTTGTATTTATCCTACATCCTACACCCTTTATGTTTCTTGATATAGTTTTGGCAAAACAGGGTCAAACGCATTGACACATAAGGTAGTTATAGGTCTTGCC
>DCIW01000076.1:6213-6339 GCA_002317225.1 Prevotellaceae bacterium UBA1716
TTGCCACAGTGTGGCAAAACTGTTTTTTCTCTAATGCGAAGGCCTTTACGTTAGGTCAAGGGTGTAGGTAGAATAGGTAAAGTAACTCGTTTTCCCCTCAAAAAGGGTGTAGGATGTAGGATAAAA
>DCIW01000076.1:6350-9268 GCA_002317225.1 Prevotellaceae bacterium UBA1716
AAAAACAAAAATTTCGATATTTTTTCTATTACTATCCGATAAATACACACTTGCTTCCTACAATTCCACATCTTTTCGTTCAATCATCTTGATGCTGTCAAGCGAAAGGAGGAATCCTTGCGAAGCATCAAGTTGCGCTTTCTGCTCCTTCTGCAAGTAGATTGGATAATCCTTTCCAAGTGGAAGAATCTTGAGTTCAACCTTCTTGCCAACGAGTTCGGAAAGGCGAACAAGCATTGGTTTACCATTCCAGAAGTTGTCCTCTACGAGTTTGCCGTCAGCATAAACTCGAGCAGCATCACCTTTGTAATTTATTTGAACGTAAAGGTCGAGAGCTGGATTGAAATTGTTGAGATTGGTAAGTTCATAAACTGCCGCTTTGTCGAAATCTGCATCCGTTGGCATCGCAGCAACTTTCTGACTTCCCATCGGAACTTCTCGAAGACCTTGGGTTGCTGAGGTTTGATAAGACTTTACAGGGATGTCCATCATGCTCCAAACCTCTTCAATTATCTTCTCACCAGACTTATAAAGAATGCCTCCATTTTGAGCATAATACATCCTGCCGTTGATAACGAATGCAGCCTTCGCCTTCTTCTCAGAAAGAACAGTAATCAGTTTGCCATTAACCTTGATTGGCTTGTCAAACTTAACAGCATATTTCTTTCCGTTTACGAAGATTGAAGGTTTCATTCCTTTCACACCAATAAAGTAAAGGTTGTCTTGAATCTTTGCAAATGGTTGGACAGAATTGGAAGAAATACTAAGTCCTTCCCAATTCATTTCGTTTGGTGTAACAGAAGAATAACCTTCCTCATTAAGAATACGAACGTAAGTGTTGCGGAACTCGAAACAACCACGACGAGCATAATTGTCTGAAAGCGAATCGACATCCATCATGCTCAATTCTTCAGACCAATCATTAAGGAACTGATGAAACCAACGTGTTTGGTGGAAAGCAGCCTCATTTGGTTGTCCCATCTCACCAAGCGGTGACTGGAAGTCGTATGTCATGTAAGGCATATCGTTGTAGTTGGTTACGGTAGTAGCCTGCGTTTCACCCATCGTATGATTTGGATTGTAAGGATTTGTACCTCCGTGGTACATGTAGTAGCCAGGAAGATTGCTTCCCGAACCAACCTTACAGATAGCAAGCGGAAAAGCTTCATTTCCCGAGATATTGATTCGACGATGATACGAAGGCATCATACCTCCACCAAGTTCACAGGTGAGATAAGGATAAAGTAATTTACCATTTGACGATTTACCATTTACATTTTTTCCTTCCGGATTGTTATCCTTAAGTTCTGCTTGGGTGAATGTCTCGGTAGCTATAACAGTACTTAAGCGACTGTCCTTGAATATAAATGCCTTAGGATAATCTCCAGGCATATCCGTCAAGGCTCTATCCCAAAAACCATCTGCATAGTCTCCATAGAGTGGGAGGAGTTTTCCGAACTCTTCCTTTCCATTGAGTTTTGGCCATCCTGTGCGAGTGTAGAAAGGCACATCAAACCCTATCTGCACAGCCATATCCTTGAGTTTCATATAATATGACCAAGGGCCACGGCACTCGTTCTCTATCTGAACACCTATGATTGGACCTCCATTCTTCCAAAGCATATCGCTTGCCTGAGCATAGATATTGCTGTAAAGACGTTGGGTTGCCTTGAGAAATCCTGGTGCTTCAGAACGCAACTTGTATTGCTTAGGATCATCTGCAGCCTTTTTGACAATCCATTCGGGGAAACCGCCTTGATACACTTCGCCATGACAGAAAGGACCTACGCGAAGCACTACAGGCATTCCTTCCTCCTTACAAATTTCAAGGAAGCGATGCAAATTATTGTTTCCGCTCCAATCCCACTTGCCTTCTTCGGCTTCGTGATGAATCCAAAAGACGTATGTGGCAATGGTGGTTATACCTCCCGCTCTCATCTTTTGGATTTCGCGTCTCCATTCGGTTTGAGGAACACGAGCAAAATGTATCTCACCCATTACAGGGATAGCATGATGACCATCAAATATCAGTCCATAAGAATCAACCTCAATGGTCTTGCCTTCCGGATTTGTTGCTGTTCCGAAAGAAAAGTTTTGGGCGTATGAAAACAGGGAGAAAAGGAATAGTAAGGTAGAAATAGTTAGTTTCATAATTAGTTAGGTGTATTAAGAAAGTGAAGATATATTTTTAAGTGAAGAGTGAAGAATGAAGAACGAAGAGTGAAGAATTTGCTACCGCTATAGTTATCCCATCCAGTTAGGAACCATAGGACTTACTATTCCGGTAGGAAATTCTTCACTCTTCACTCTTCACTTACGAGTAAAAACTACGCTTTACTCGTACTCCTGCCAAGACTTAATCTGAAGATCTTCCTGAACGAGTGCGCAGAACGACTCGATGAAAGCACTTGCAAGACGAGCATTAGTGATAAGAGGAATGTTATGGTCGATAGCACCACGACGAATCTTATAACCATTTGTGAGCTCACGCTTAGAGTGGTTCTTTGGAATGTTCACGATAAGGTCAAACTTATGGTCGTGAATCATATCCATTACATTCTCATTTGCAGAAGTCTCATCATCTGGCCATGCAACAGCGATTGCCTTAGCACCATTTTCATTAAGATACTTAGCTGTGCCCTCTGAAGCGTAAACTGTATAGCCTGCCTTTACGAGAGCCTGAGCAGCATCGAGAAGACTTGCCTTCTCCTTTGCACCACCACTTGAGAGCATGATACCCTTCTCCTTTGAAGGAATCTTGTAACCAGTAGCAATCAGAGAGTTGAGGAGAGCCTCTTCGTAAGTATCACCCATACAACCAACTTCACCTGTAGATGACATATCCACTCCAAGGATTGGGTCTGCATTCTGAAGACGAGCGAATGAGAACTGTGAAGCCTTAACACCCATACGGTCAA
>DCIW01000076.1:9338-10922 GCA_002317225.1 Prevotellaceae bacterium UBA1716
CTGTCTCGATGAAGTTGCGCTTGAGTACCTTTGACACAAATGGGAATGAACGAGAAGCACGGAGGTTACACTCGATAACCTTGATATCACTTCCCTTTGCAAGATACTGAATGTTGAATGGACCAGAGATATTGAGTTCCTTTGCAATAGCACGAGAGATACGCTTAATCTGACGAGCCTGAGCAAATGTGATGTTCTGTGCAGGGAATACCATTGTAGCATCTCCTGAGTGAACACCTGCAAACTCAACGTGTTCGGAAATACCATATTCAACAACTTCACCATTCTGAGCAACACCATCAAACTCTATTTCGTTAGTCTCAGTCATGAACTGAGAGATAACTACAGGATATTCCTTGCTGACTTCTGATGCAGCAGCGAGGAAACGGCCGAGTTCTTCATCGCTATAACATACATTCATTGCTGCACCAGAAAGAACGTATGATGGACGAACAAGTACAGGATAACCAACCTGGTCGATAAACTGCTTTACATCTTCCATAGAAGTAAGTGCGCTCCACTTAGGTTGGTCGATACCGAGTTGGTCGAGCATAGCAGAGAACTTACCACGGTTTTCAGCACGGTCGATTGATACTGGACTTGTACCGAGGATTGGCACACTCTGACGATGGAGCTTCATTGCGAGGTTGTTAGGAATCTGACCACCTACAGAAACGATAACACCACGTGGCTGTTCGAGGTCGATGACATCGAGTACACGTTCGAATGAGAGTTCATCGAAGTAGAGACGGTCGCACATATCGTAGTCAGTTGACACAGTCTCTGGGTTATAGTTAATCATGATTGACTTATAACCGAGTTTACGAGCTGTGTTGATAGCATTAACCGAACACCAGTCGAACTCTACAGATGAACCGATACGGTAAGCACCTGAACCAAGAACGATTACAGACTTCTCATTATTATAGTAGTTGATATCGTGACCTTCTACTGCATAAGTCATATAGAGGTAGTTGGTGAGTTCTGGATGCTCACTTGCAACTGTCTCAATACGCTTAACAGCAGGAAGGATACCAAGCTTCTTACGATAAGCACGAACTGCAAGGTTTTCCTTCTCCATATTGCCCTCTGGCTTAAGAACGAAACGAGCAATCTGGAAGTCAGAGAAGCCCCAAATCTTAGCTTGGCGCATTACATCTGCAGGAATTTCTTCCAATGAGTTGTAGCCTTCGAGCTTATGCTTGTAGTCTACGATATTCTTCATGCGCTCAATGAACCAAGGGTCAATCTTTGTAAGTTCTTCGATACGCTCTACTGTATAGCCTTCTTCAAGAGCCTGAGCGATTGCAAAGATACGAAGGTCGGTTGGGTTTTCGAGTTCCTCATCAAGATTTTCAAACTTAGTATGATCATTTCCAACGAAACCATGCATGCCCTGTCCAATCATACGGAGACCCTTTTGGAGCATTTCTTCGAAAGAGCGACCAATAGACATGATTTCACCTACTGACTTCATTGAAGAACCAATCTTACGGCTCACACCTGTGAACTTAGTGAGGTCCCAACGAGGAATCTTACAAATCATGTAGTCAAGTTCTGGAGCCTTATATGCTGAATTTGGAG
>DCIW01000180.1 GCA_002317225.1 Prevotellaceae bacterium UBA1716
AGTGGAACTACAAGACAAACCGCGACGGTGTCAGCCAATTCTGGCGTGATGGAATGGAACATACCAAGAACTATGAAAGCATCATAACCGTTGGAATGCGTGGCGATGATGACAAACCGATGGCTGATATGGGTAGTGCAAAGGAGAACTTCCGTATGCTCGCTCAGATTATCAAGGATCAGCAGAAGATTATTGCTGATGTAACCAAGAAACCAGCCAACCGCACACCTCAAGTATGGACATTATATAGCGAGCAACTTGACTATTTCGATGGTGGACTTGATGTACCAGACGATGTGATTATAGTGCTTTGTGATGATAACTTCGGTGATGTGCGTCGTCTTCCTACTTCTCCACGAAAAGGTGGCTATGGAATGTATTATCATGTGGCTTATTATGGAGCACCTCGAGCACAGAAGTGGTTGAATATGTCGCAGATACAGCAGCATTGGGAACAGCTCCAGGCCACCTACGACTATGGTGTCAATAAACTATGGATTCTGAATGTAGGAGACATAAAACCACACGAATTCCCAACTACTTTCTTCATGGATATGGCTTGGAATCCCGAGGCGTTCAATGCGGATAATCTATACGACTATACTGTTGATTTCTACTCTAAGACATTTGGCACTGAGTATGGTGCAGAGATAGCAAGCATCATCGACACTCACAACAAATTTACAGCATATATCAATGCTGAGTTGCTCAATCCAAACACTTTCAACCTCGAAAGTGGTGAGTTTGAGAAAGTGACTAACGAATACCTTGCTCTCGAGGCACGAGCATTACGCGTTTACACAGCTCTTCCAGATAACTTCCATGATGCCTACTGGCAACTTGTACTCTATCCGGTTAGTGCTATGGCTAATCTCTATCAGATGAATTATGCTGCAGCAAAGAATCGTCAGTTGGCAGAAAATAACGATCCTGAGGCAAACAAATGGGCACAACTTGCAGACGACTGCTTCACTCGTGATAGTTTGCTCTGCCATTATTATAATCATGAGATGAGTGGTGGCAAGTGGAATCACATGATGGATCAGAAACATATCGGCTTTAAGACTTGGCACACACCAAAGCAGCAAACTCCTCCATCAGTAAAGCGCGTGATAGAGGCTTCCGACCAAGATCAGTGGGTGTTTACCTCATCTAATGGAGTATGTGTCATTGAAGCACAACACACCTATCGTCGTATCAATCCCTCTGCAGATGCACAATGGACGGTCATTCCAAACCTTGGCAGAACTCTTTCCACCATCGCAGTCATCCCTTATACGAAACCAGTTGAAGGAGCTGCTCTCGAATACATGATAGAAATTCCGGAGGAGCAATTCAAAGATAAGATAGAACTGCATATTGCACTCCGTAGCACCATGCCTTTCCTTCTGGGCGGACATGGATTCAAGGTCTCAATTGATGGAGGTGAACCACAAGAAGTCAATTACAACAAAGACATGAACTGGGAAAACAAATACAACCTCATGTATCCAGCTGCTGCCGATAGAGTGATTGAAGCTAAATGCACGTTGAAGTTTAAGAAGAAAGAAGATAACAAGTATATTCTGAAGTTTGAACCAACTGCACCCGGTGTGGCACTTCAGAAACTCATTTTAGACATGGGGGGCTATGCCAAGTCCCGACTGTTAGGCACAGAATCTCCTCATCAACGTTTGTAGATTGTAAAGGCTACTGGTTAAAGAAAGTTTACTGCTTAAAGGCGAATAAAATGAAGAATATTCAAAATGCATTTTGGATCATTGCAATGCTGCTCGCTAATACTCCAAGTTTGAGCGCACAAATCACACCTCTCCACTCATTTCAAAATACGACCATAACAAGTGGACGTATGAAAATGCTTGAGCAGAAGGATGTGGAGGTCATTAAATCGCTTGATACTGACAGACTCCTGTTTCACTTCAAGAAGTTGGCAGGATTAGATAATCCAGAAGGAATCAAGACCTACGGTGGCTGGGAGAATTCTGACCTGAGGGGACACACTCTCGGACACTATCTCTCTGCTATGAGTATGTATTGGGCACAGAGCAATGATGCTGAATTATTGAAAAAAGTGAACTATGTAGTGAGTGAATTGGGACGTTGTCAGAAAGCCATGGGAAGCGGCTATATCAGTGCCTTCCCTGATACTGCACTTGACCGTGTGGAAAAGGACGGAAGCGGCTGGGCTCCTTACTATACCTTGCATAAGATTCTACAGGGGCTGATGGATGCTTATACGTTTACTGGCAATACGGAAGCCTTGCGTATCGCATCGTCATTCGGCAACTATATCTACAATCGCACCACACGCATTACGGTGAACGCAAGATGGATAAAAAATCTGGACATCATGGAGATTGGGGGATTTGCTGAATCTATGCTTAACCTCTATGCACAGACCCACAACGAGAAGCACCTGAAGGCTGGTCAGTTCTTTCAACAGATGGACAAGATCGAACCAAGTGCCAACGGTATTGACCAGTTGCATGACAAACGGACAATGAACTTCCATCATGCCAACA
>DCIW01000004.1:0-3215 GCA_002317225.1 Prevotellaceae bacterium UBA1716
TCTTCTATGTTTTTTCCATTGGCGCGAAGCGCACCGTTCACACAAATCCCTGAAGAACCATCAGAATGAATCATGAACCAGTCCCTTGAATCACATATTTGTCACATCACAAACATCTATCTTTTTCATTTCATTCATCATGCAGATAATGATTAATGCTTCAAGAACTTCTTGCCATTGATGATGACAATTCCCTTCTCAGTATCGCTTACTCGCATACCACGAAGGTTGTATGCCTTCTTGTCGGAAGAAGTGATGACAGTATTGATGGCATCTGCAGCAGGGATGGTGAGAGTGATGCTCTGCTCCTTGTTGCATACGGAATCAAACTGGTTCCCAAGCATGAAGAAGGTGGTAGGGAAGGTGATTGTGTAGGTTCCTGCCTCGGTGAGTGGGGTAGGGAGAGTGAATGAGGCAGTTGTGTAGTTCTCACCAACGAGGTTGCTGACAACGATATCCTCTTCGAAAACCTTCGTAACAAGCACACCATCCTTCTTGATGCGGATTGGTTCTTCGCAACTTCCAGAGATATTGATGCCCTGTTCGTAAGAAGCAACAACGGTCTGAATGCTTTCGACGGTAGTTCCATCCTCAGGAGTGATTGCGAACGCTGGAGCACCAAGATAGCAAAGGTAAGTAAGGTTGATGACCGAGTTGTCGCCCTCACCCTGATTGCCTTTGACGATACGACCTTCTGCATCCTTAGCAACGATTACGATGTTGAACGAACCAGTTGCTTCTTCGAGAATTGACTGAGGAACAGTCACAACCCACTGAGTCTTGTCTTCCGAAGCACTGACTTCGCACTTCTTGCTACCGAACAAACCAAGATTAACCTCTGCTTCGATTGTCTCAACCGCCGAATCAAATGTGATAGTAATCTCGTTCTGACTTACAGAAGAGAGGACTGACTGGTCGATAGGGCTTGCAGAGACATAATATACTGGAGAATACTCGTATGCCTTTGTAGCACCCTTATACTGTGCCTTGAGGACTGCAAGGATGTTCTCACCTACATTGATGTCATAGTTGTACGACTCTTCCGAATCATAAAGATAAACCTCAAACTGATATGTGTGGCCCTCAAGCATTTCGACATCGAAGTAAGGATGTGCCTTCCAACTGCCATCTGCCTGCTTCTTTATCTGACCAGTATAGAGAACGGCATAGTCTGCATCGGTAGCATCAAGATCGACAACCTGCCACCATCCGTAACCCACTTGCTCAGGAGATGTGAAAGTCATGAAGAAGTCTGGAATGAATTTGAGCGATTCGCCTTCGGCAGGAGTGAGCGAAGCAAATGCAAGATCCACAACAGTGCCTGTAGAATACTTAACCGCAGTATAAATAAGGTCTTCCTTATCAGTATTGCCCTCAAGACGACGACCACTGAGGTCGAATGCCACAAGGTGAAGGGTCATCTCGCTTCCCTTTACCGAAGCAGCAGGGAGAAGGAGTTTCCAAGTGTTGGCATAACCATCCTCATCAGGCGATACAGCCTCAATCTTTTCGAAAGGCACCTTTGTTCCGCTCGATGTGAGCATATAAGTCTCCTCATTGATAAGCATGAGTCCGTCGAACACGATGGTAAACTCATTATCCTCAGTTGTGGAGAGAGTAGAACCCTCGGCAGGAGTGATGCTCTCCACCTTATAGTCGCTATAACGATAAGCACTTGCAGCACCATGATAAATGATGTAGTCGCTACCGATGATTTCGCCCTTGGCATTGTAGGCAGTTGCCGTGAGACGATAATCATGACCAACCACAAGACGGATATCACGCTCGAACGCAAGTTCAAATCCCTTGGTGAGTTTGGTTGCATCGCCTTCGAGAAGCACTCCGCTCTCACCCTCTGCAGGATTGAGGTCGGTGAGAGAAACGAGAAGTCGGTCGATACTTGCATCCTTATTGGTGTAAATCTTGATAGGAGCATCAGCCTTCAGACTCTCGTGAGTACCGTTTGCAACAGGAGTGGTACGAGAGATGATGAAAGCGTTATACTTAGAACGAAGCACATTGCTATAGTCCGAACCATCAGCCGAAGTGAGATCCTTGAACGTAACCACCACGTTCGTTGCATTCTTCACCTCATCAGGGATGGAGAGTGTGATGATGGTAGCCGACTCATCATCTGGGTCAGCCTCCTTCTTGTAGTTGGTCACGAGAACAGATTTCTCCTCACCATCCTTCTCGTAGGTGAAGAGGATGCCGCTATAAGAAAGCATGTGTTCGTCTGTAACCCAAATCTCCATAGTCTTTGTATTGTTGATATCAGCACCATTTGCAGGAGTGAACTCAGCAAACACATTTGTCGAAACTTCCTGGAAAGGCATTGAGTACCAATACGAACCAAGACTACCTGTACCATTGGCATAAGCATAGTTGCCGTTCACATCGAATACTCCAGTAACGCCAATCACCACCTGTTCGTAGTTGGTTCCCGAAGTGACCATATCGATAGCACGACGACGCTTTCCCTGAAGATTGATGCTGAGCACATTACCCTCGATAGATACTGGGAGATTCTCCACGTAGTAGTCGCCATCTGCATCCTTATCAATATCGCCATACTTGAGCACGGCAGTTGCACCTTCCTTCAGAGCACCAGAGAAAGAGAGCGAGATGATACCTGCAGGATTAGTTGTTGAATAATAAGAAAGGAAAGGACCATTTACATTATCCTCGCTAACGAGAGTGATAGGCTTAGGACCGAGTTTGAAGTTTGCCTCAAGCACACCATCTCCTCCATAAAGGATATCCTTGTTGGCAGCCATACAAACCCCATTCATAGTGATGGTGAAAGTGTCGCCTTCCTTACCTGTTCCATCAATGTACCAACCCCAGACGATGCTCTTCACATCGAAGAACACACCCGCAACAGATACCTGTGGAGTGATCTTCTTGCTCGCACCATTGCATGAGATTGTAGCACCCGAGACAGATACCGCCTTGTCGAAGTCGAAACCAATCTGTCCGCTATTTGACACATGGAAAATGCCATCGGCAGGTGTTGTTCCTGTGAGAGAGATGCTCTGCGATTCGGCCATGGTGAACTTGACCTTCGTGCCGCTGCTCATGATAAATTGTGCATACATGTAGTATGTCTTGCCCTCTTCGACTGAGAAATCGTATGAGCGTTGTCCGTAGAGCGAGTTGTAGGTCACTGGGATTTCATTGCCTTCGGTGTACATATCCTCGAGTTCTGCGATGTA
>DCIW01000004.1:3294-24056 GCA_002317225.1 Prevotellaceae bacterium UBA1716
GTACCGATATAATTCTTGAAGTCAGCGAGAGCATATTCTTTTCCGAGTTCGATTGCACCGAGATTGATACGCTCTTCAGCATGAATGTTGATGCTGGCAACCAAAGCGATTACCAGCATAAAGAGTTTGTTAGTTTTCATTATTTTATGAGAGTTTTCTTTCCGTTAATAATGTATATGCCACGCGATAAAGTGCCACTTACCTTTTGTCCCGAAAGTGTGTAAATGCCTTCTGCCGAAACTGGAGCTTCCTTTTCGATAATATCCTTGATGCCCGTTCCGTCCGAATACTTGCAACGTGCCGCATTGATCACCTTACCCGTATTTCCATCAATCATCACCACGATGAGCTTGCACGAAGTGAGGCTCTTCACGGTGCTTGGAACTGGGATGGAGAGTTCTGCCTTATAAGTTTCGCCCGCAGTAACCGAAGCAGGAATGTAACCGCCTGTACCGTTGATTGTCAGACCGCTTATGTTGCGGCACACATCCTGATGGAGATAGTCGGTAACGACTGCCTGGCCGTATTTGCCACCCAAGCCCCATTCGCCGATGGTTGGAGTGCTGTATCCCGACATGTAGTTCTGCTGAGCCTGCGACAAGTTATCCTCTACAAGAACGGTGAAGAGGTTGACGTTGAGGTTCGAAGCATTGAGGGCGTACTTGATTTCGCAAGGGATGATGAACGACTTGCTTGCCTCGTTGTAACTTGCAGTAATATTGATTTCCGACTCTGCAGGAACCGACATTTCCTCCTCTGCATAATCCATCCAAACCTTGTCCTCACCTTCAGGAGCACCCTGTTCGTGATTTGAGAAATAGAAAGTTGGGTTGGTGCTGTCGCCTCCTGAGAAGGCTGGATAGCAACCCACACCGCGGTTGATCATTCCCGAAGGAGCACCCAACTGGTCGATACCGAGGAGCGAAGTGTAGTTTGTGAGACCGCTTCCGAGAGGGTCGTTATTATATGTGTGGATAGAGATTGGGATGAACGAGTCGCCATAACGAGCCTCGAGTTTCTCCATACCTACTATACCGAGAGGGCAGTTGCCACATGCTCGACCTGTATATTCCTCAAGAATGATACGCTTAACTGGTTGGAAAGCAAGGTTCTTGATAGTGCCCTTGATGACATTGCGATCGCCATCGAGGTCCACATCGAGTGTGAACTTGTTTGCTTCGCCCAATTTCAACGGAAGTGGGTTGGCAACGGTGAACTTATGCTGTGCGTCCTTCTTCAGATTGATGCCCGAAGCGGTATAAGTGCCTATGGTCTTGCCTTCTGCATTGCGAAGGGTGATGGTAGCCTTATCGTAAGTCTTGGAGTCGGAGTTGCCGATGATAGTGCCCGAAATGGTGATGTCGCTCAGCTTCACCACGTTCTCGCTATGGTTGAGCGAAACGAGGTAAGTCATATCATGGCGCACCTCAACGCTATCGAGGAAGATGGCACTCTGGCTGTCGTTCTGGTTGACAAAGGCGATGTATATGTTCTTTTCAGCAAAGTCTGCAAGTGAAAGCGTATTCTTCGTAAACTCGCCCTCGAGCACTTCCTCGTTAGCACCTGCCGACTGCACCTTATTATAGATAACTTTTCCCTCAGCCTTCATTTGTGCCATGATGTCGTTGTCGAGGGTGTTGTAAACGTTGTTGCTTTCCCATACGATGACCTTCAGCACATCCTTCTTGTCTTTCATATAGCTTTGTGAAAGGAAATTCATGCTGCATAGCATGTCGGGGATATATATCTGTGGAGTGACAAGCCAGTCGTCGCTCTCTCCAGGTACCTGATACATCGAGTGAGATGCTGCGATGGCATTTGCACTCTCATAGCTTTCGCGAACGAGTCCCCAAGCCATTCCTCTTGTGAAGTCCCAGTTCTGCATCTCCTCCGAAGGATTCTTCTGGTCGCCACACCATTGCATGAAATCGCCCGTACCATTGTCGAAATCGCTCGTGAAGAGGATGACATCATCTGCAGAGATGGTGCGTACATAGTTGCCTGTGTAGTTGAGTGTGATTTCGTCCGAAGGATTATTGCCCGCAACATCAGTCACGGCACCCTTGTTCACCACGATACGGTATGTGCTGCCATCGTAAAGATACTGTGCAGTAGAAGGGTAGATGGCGAGTTGGTTGCCGCTCTTTGCGAGAGTGAGTCCGCAGAAAGGCTGCTCCTCCGAGTTGCGGTAGAGGTAGGCAGTTGCATCATCTGCAATATTGATATTCGTATTGAAACTGATGAGTACAGGACTTGTGCTATAGTCGATAAGCGAGATGGTGCTGTGGTTTGCAGGATAGACCGAAGTCATCTGCACAGCCTCGTCCGCACGTCCCGTATAACTGAAATAGATGTCGTTGTTGGTTTGTGTGGCATCTTCTTCGAGTGCGATGGTGCCTTCAGGAATAAAGAGCTTGTAGTGATCGCCTTCGTCGAGGGTTCCGGTGCGGAAACGTATGCTGAGAGTCTTGCCCTCCGCACTGAAACCAACCGAAGTATAGACTGTGTTTCCTTCAAAATCAAGAATTTCGGCAGAGTTAGTGCCTCCTACAGCCTTGATGTTGCGGTCGAAGGTAACTGTTATATTCTTCAGATGAGATACTTTGGCACCTTCTTCAGGAGTAACCGAATACGAACCGAGCAACTTGATGCCGTTGCAGATGGTGGTGAGTTCTTCAGGGAGGTCAACCACATAACTTGAGTAAGGGTCGGGGAACGAAGCGATTCGCAGACCATCATCGCTGATGCAGTTTACTGTACCAGTGTTCGAATATGTTGTGGCATCCTTGATGGTCATGCCGTATTTCTGCTTAAGGATTTCGGCAAATGAGAACCAGTACTTGCCGCTATGTATCATCCATTCGCGAGTAGGACTTCCCTCAGGAGTACAGGTGATGACAACACCATCGTTGCTCACCGCAAAGGCTGCCGTATTGCTTACGGTTGTCTCATCATAGCAGGTGAATTCGTCCTCATCCACATCATAGAGGAATGGCACCTCGTATTCGTCGGCATACTCCTCTCCTTCGATATCGATGGCGATATGTGCCTTGCCCGAAATGAAACGGCCATTGTTGCTCATTACCGCTTCGGAGATGAACGTGAGGTTAGGATGCATAGGATTCCACTTTCCGAAAATATTGGTGGTGAAACCAATAGGTTTGTTGAGTGAGGTTTTGCGGTCATACACATACCAGAAGCAACCTCCGGCATCCTCGCCCGAAGGCATATAGCTGTACGACATACATCCAAGGATGTAACGGCCATCGGCAGAGATGTTCTTGAATTGCATCATGCCCTGGTTTTTGTTGGACATATCGGCGATTGGGAGACCTGGAGTTTCTACGAGTTTTGCACTTCCATCAGTGATTTCCCACATGACAGCAACGATGTCGAGTTCGCTTTCGCCCGAGAGTTCTCCTACCACATATTTGCCATCAGGAGTGATTCGCGAAGCCATACCGTAAGGGTGTCCGCTCTTTGTAGGGAGGATGGTCCACGACTTTGTCTTGTACGAATAGAAGGCAGGTTGGCTTGCCTTCTGTCCCACTACGATGCTTCCATCATCGGTAACATCGTATCCGAACTGTGTCTCGTCTTCTGTACTGATTGTGATTGATTGGTGTGAGTCGAGGTTGATGAGGTGGGTAACGCATGTTCCATCGTTGTTCGATGAACTTACCGCCCATTGTCCGTTATCGCTCATCGATCTGATGATTGCTTGATCCTCAAACTCATAGTTATGGAACTCTGGCACTTCTTGTGCTGCTATACTTAATGCAGCAATCCACATTATGATTGTTCCAATAAAAGTTCTAATTCTCATTTTATATATAAGTTGGTTTATATAAGTTAACGTTGTTAATATGCCGGAATATGTTATTTCCCTTCGATTTTCTTTTTCGTGACTTGCTCCACACCCTTATCGTTATACACGAAAGCGACTATGCTGCAATTGTCGATGACATATCCTTCTGGGATAGTGTAATTGGATACATGGTCCGAATAACCATCGTTGAAGTCCAATGCCTCTCCCCACGCACTATTGATCGAAGCACGGAACACATGATTGTGTTCATAATCCATCTTTGATGAACCATCAGGCTGAAGCTGAAGTGCCACGATACCATCCTCCACAAGCCAAAGCTGAAGTTTGCCATCCTGTTGCTTTGGATCATTCACGATAGTGGTGACATGAAGGTTGCGAGAATTCATGTCTATCTCATTTACAAGAGTAATCTGCACCGTAGTCTCCTTCTTCATCTCCTCAGCCACGATGCTCGACCAATTGCTGAAGTCTTCAGTTGCCGAACCACGATTGATCTTAGCCACAGGTTGACCTTGTGAGTCCTCAAACCAATGGCTCCAATAGTCCTTACATTCATCGTTCATCAAACCTACGTACTTCGCATTTCCCGCAAAACCGAATCGTCCGCTATGGATAGCCACCGCGATGACATGATCGCTACCGTATGCCTCCTGAATCTGCTCGATGCTCACTGTGGCATTAGGGCATTTCACACAACGCTGTCCGGTAAAATCCTCGATGAGCACATTGCGGTTCACCGTTGCTGGTTCTACATAAATCAATCGCTCATCCTCTGCGATGTTCGAACAAGCCGACATCGCCATTGCCATAAGGGCCGTATATATGATATTCTTTATGTTCATAGATTAAAAGTTGTAATTGTATGAAACAGTGAATCCCTTACTTGCTGGGATATATCGGCACACACCACCGTTACAGTTGTATCCCGCACGAGTTCGGCCATAACCGAGTTGTAGGCGATGGCTCTTATAATTACCCGTTACGGCAAAATTGTAGTAGTGAGTCAAGTCGCCATAAACACCCGACTCAGGTTCACACTTACCAATCTGATCGCTCACGGTGAACATCAAATAAGGTGCAACGGAAAGTTCCAGCAAACCGAATCCCCAGTTGCCGCTCTCATGCTCAGTGTAGAGGAATTGTGCCTCTCCGCGGAGGGTGTACTTCTTGTTGAACTTATACTTGCCATCAGCCACGAAGATATGGCTGTAGATGTTGCCGCCTTCGTTCTGGATGATGCTCTTGTTGTATTGCTGATACATATACATGGCATGGAGTTCGAACTGCTTGTTGTATTTCTGCTCATACATAAAGTCGAGGTCCTGATAATAAGTCTCTCCATTCTTGAAAAATGCCGACTTCTTGCCGTCCGTACCACGAACTTCAGCGTTGTTGCGGTTTTCACGAGCATTCTCAAGGCCAGTCACGAGCGAGTAGTTCACCTTGAACTTAGGAGCATAACGGCCCTTCAACTTATACGCAGCACTTGCCTGATAAGCCCATTCGCCTTCGGTCTGAGTGGCATAAGGATAGAGGGCAGCGAGCGAGTAAGTCTGGTCTACGGTGAAAGCAGGCAAGTGGTTCACATAACTCGAATTGCTCAACGCACTCGTAGAACGGATGCTTCGGAATCCCATATTCTCCGAACGCTTAGCTTGAGCAAGGAGCGAGAGTCCCGATTTTACATAAGAGAGCGAAAGCATTTCCGCATGTCCTTTTCCATAGATATAGCTGTTGAGTGCATTAGGATCTTGGCTCTTCTGTGCATATTCGAGCAATGCCGCGAAGCCGCCCTTTTGTAAACGAGCACGAATATCAAAAGCGTTAACGAATTTTGGCAGGTTCAACTTATGAGTAACATCAGCCATCACCACTTCGTCGGCACTTTCGTATTTGTTTACCCACGAAGCACCGAAAGTCAAGTGAGTATCGTGTTCCATCATAGATGGAATCATCTCATCGAGAGCCACCTCGGCATCAGCACCCGAGATGAGCGACTTGTTCAGTTTCCAGTAGTTGCGTTGAAGTCCTGAAAGTGCCTTGATGCGAACTCCCTTTGCTGGGTTGACAGCTACATGGGCACCACAGAGCGAGTTGTCGATACCTAACGAACGCTCCTCATACGAACGGAGGATGAATCCCGAACCGAACTGCTCATAAAACGAACCAAGGGTAACGTCCACCTTCTTGAACTTACCCTTCACCCAAAGGTTTGGTACACCCCAACCCTTGAAATCATTATATGGATCCTGATATCCAGGCATCGGGAACTGGTTGAACTCAAACCTTCCACCAGCGTCCACCCATTTGCTCTGCATCATGAGGTCCACATAAGTATTTGACAAAAATGCATTATTGTCATACTCCGACGTGCCGATAGCCTTATCTTGTTGCGGAGCAATCATCATGTCGCTCTGCACACTACCCGACAGCGTAACCTTCTTACCACCCTCTTCTTGGGCAAAAAGGCTGCCTGCAAGTGCCAGAGCCACCATTATAGCTATATATCTCATATTCTTAATTCTAAAGGTTTCAAGTTTTAGGTTTCAAGTTTGACTTCGTCGAGCCCTTCGGGGTTCAGGTTTCAAGGTTCAAGATTCAGGTTTCAGGTCCCAAGCTTCTAATTCCTAATTCCTAACTCCTAACTCCTAACTCCTAATTCTTTCTCCGCACAGCTCCGAAAGCGCTACGCGATAACCTAACTCCTAACTCCTAATTCCTAATTCACTTTACAAGTTCCCTCACTTTCTCAATCAACTCCTCTTCAGCACCATCAGTGTATCCATTATGCTTATACACAATCTTTCCCTCACCATCGATGATAAGAGTATAAGGGATCATTTGGATACCGAGAGCACGCTTCAAATCGCTGTTCGTATCGAGGAGCACAGTTTCAAAAGGCCATTCGTTCTCACTTACGAGAGGAGCCACCTTATGCACATTCTGAGCCTGGTCGATAGATATGGCGATAAGCTTCACTCCTGTCTCCTTCTGCCAGTCTTCGTACACTTCAGCAATAGCTGAGAGTTCGCGGTTGCATGGCTTGCACCATGTGGCAAAGAAGTCGATGATGATAGGTTTTCCATTATTTGAGAGCGAGTCGGTGCGAACGGTCTTGCCATCGATAGTCTTAAGAGTCACCGCAGGCAGTTGTGCCATCGAAACGAGCGAAATCATCACGAGAGCCGCAAACACAATGATGCGGCGAAAAGAAAATCCAGTTGTCATATTGTTGAATTTATGATTTATAAGTTATGATTTATACTATGTTTTTTAAGTTAACAAACTTCTTTCATTCAAATCGGCTGCAAAGTTACTATTTTTTTTCGAATTAAACAAAGAATGGTCGCCTATTAGCCCTTTTTCCGCTTATTTGCGTTTACCATTGCGACACGAATCCACTTAAAAGTGGAATATCGGACAAGAAAGAGCGAAGATGTCGCTTCCGTTTGAAATTCTTCATTTCCTCCTTTCCTTCGTCGGTCTGGAGATATTGCTCGCTGCGTTGCATGTTGAGTTCTGCCTCGTATGCTTCTGCACCGAAACCATCAAGAGCCTTATAAATGTAAGCAAATACGAAGATGCCCGCTGATATCAATATGATGAATGGCAGGACTCCATCTCCGAATATCAGGGTAATGGCTATGCCACCAATGCCGAATAGGATGATGAGGTGGCAAGAGTAGAAGAGCCAGCGCACATCACGATCGGAATCGTTCGGGCAGTACTCTGCATAGTTGCCCAGTTGCAGATAGATGCGATGGAAACTGCGGTAGAACTGCCATGTGAGGTATCCGATATGCAGAAAGAAGAGTGCGAAACCGATATATAGAAGAATAGTGCTTGCCAACCAGATGCTGGCGGCATATACTCCAAGTGATGGGATGAGGATGGCCAAATCTCGAATTACCACACGAGGGGTGAGGTAATGGCGGTCGATGAGTCCTGTATGGCTCATGGAGAAGAGTGTGCCTCCGACGTGGAAGTAGATGAGCGAAAGTGCATGTGCTGCAAGTAGATAGGTGTACTTGAACATAAACAGCCACTGAAAGAAGAATCCCACTCCAAAGACTGCCAACGATAATGCCGTGAGTCGGCGTGAACGTAGGTAGCGTGGGGTGAAGGCATAAGTGTCATTATCTGGGTCGAAGAGGAGCAGGCCAGCCAACAACAGGCAGACCACCGCTCCCACGAAGAGCGATAGACTATAGAAATATTCTAATGAATATTCGATTGGATTTGCTTCTTGTGATATCATTTTAGTCTCGGTTGTACGATTATGTACGATTTTTTTGGTTATGAGATAATATTATGCTTGTTATTTGAGATCCATTCGGATGGTGAAACGCCTTCTTGAGCCTTGAATGCCTTTGCAAAACTCTGGTTGTTGGCATATCCACACGTTTCGGCGGCTGCTTGGATGGTGTGGTTAGGATTTAGAATCAGGAGGCGTTTTGCCTCTTCAATGCGTAGGTAGGTAAGCCATTTGCGGAAACTGCCTGCTTTGGTACGCTTCTCCAGATAATAGTGGAGTGATGCGGAGGATAGTCCCATCTGCTTCAATGCTTTGTCTATGGTGAGTTCCGGATCGGTAAAGTGCCGTTCTGATACCCATTTGAGTATTTGAGGTTCGAATGTCGGAGCGGTTTCTGGCTCTGTGTTTTGTATATCTTTGGGTTCGGAAGTTTGAATGTCTTCGGGTTCTGAAGTGGTCAGGTCTTGAAGTTCTGAAGCTTGCATTTCTTCAGGTTCGGGGAGAATCAAGTCCTGAGGTTTCAAATCTTGAGAAATCAAGTCCTGAGGTTTTGAATCTGTTTTACTATATTGTCCAGTCTCTTTCTTTGCCTCTTTCAGCAGATTGATCAATGCAATGCAATAGAGCGGCATGATCAGCAGTAGCAGGACTAAATTGATAGCATAGCAGATGGTAGGATTTGTTTCATGATGATGGCTTACGAAATGGATTGCCATATCCAATCCGAGGAGCAGGTTGCAGCATACGAAAAGCCATCGTGATTTTTCGTACACTACAGATCGAACCTTGCCGCGATGGGCTACCGCAAACAGCAAGGCAATTGCTATCAATGCTATGGCACCAACTATCCAAGTGACAGTTTTTATATTGGATTCAATCATACTTCTTTTTTAGTCCGCAATATGTGTTCTCGCCATCATCTTCTATGGCTGTTCCTTACTTGCGTACAAATATCGTAAAAAAAATGCCATCTTCCTTCTTTTTAAGAATAAAACTCATAAAACATGTAAAACTTTTCTTCTTTACCTCCGATTTTGCCCTAAACAGGCACTTTTTACTCTAAAAAAAACATTTTGAACGCAAAGTGCAACAAAATGCACGCATAGTGCAAAAGAGTTAGGTGGAAAATACCGAACTTTGCAACCGTAAAAATATATGGTTCGATTAGTTTTATCATCATATCACTAAAAATCGATCTGTCGAAAAGCCTCACACTCCATCGCACCAAAAAACAATGTGCATAATGGACGCAGAGGATTAATAACTATCATAATCTTGGGTGGCAGATTGCGTGATGCAATTTGCCACTTTTTCTGTTCGTATTCTGCTTCGTGAAGAAAACGAGCCTCGTGCGTGCGAATAGCAAAAAAAATGAAACTTCACTTATCTTGAATCATTTATATGTGTCTTGAATTAGAAAAATGATTGTCTTGAATTGGAATTATCGCTTGATTTGCGATTATCATGCATTTTTACGTTCGAAAAACTATGTTGTTTTGATATTAATGTGTATCTTTGTCGCATAGTTCAGCATCATACTGACTTCCTCCTAATGTAAATTTACTCCTTTAATATATTATCAATCATGAAACGACTCCTTCTTTTTCTCCTTCCTCTCGCACTCATGACACTCATGGCGTGCAGTAACCATCAGGCAAATAGCGGCGATGACGTTCCGAACGACACCATAGCTGAAGATTCGCTTACCCAGGTAGAGTCGGTTGGCGAAGTGTCGCTCAAGACCAAGACCTATTCTGCCCATCAACTCTTCAAGTGCCATTTCGGCAGGAAGGTGCTTTATCACGAAAACACAATATCCATCGATTGGGTTGAGGATAGTGAAGGCTTCGATCAGGAGGCTCTCGAAAATGCACTCGCCAAGTTTCTGAATATGAAGGATCATAATATAAAGAAGTATGTCAACGACTGGGCAAAGAATACCTTTGCTGATGTGGAATATGGCGACGATCTCGCTCCTGTGGCCGAAAAGGATGAGGAAACTCCTGATGATGCCGATGACGATATGAACAATGAATCTGAAGATGAGATTATCAATTATCCTCAATATAATACAGATTGCTCGTTGGAAGTCAACTACATACATCGTGATGACAATCTTCCTATATTCGCTTTCCGTAAGTCGATTATTGAGAATAACGGATGCGGACTCGGCTCATGCATCTTCATGGGTTATGATAATCTCACCTTCGACTATAATCTCAACAGGGTCATCACTCTTTATGACATCATTGCCAATGAAAGCATTGCTCTTCGCGAACTCAAGAAGCAGCAAATCGGTGCTGAAGACTATGCGTGTATCTCGGGTTTGGATGATCTTAAGGAACTTCCAGCAGACTTCTACATCACAGGCGATGTAATCTATTGCTGCTTTTCCAAGTACGAGATTGCATGCGGTATGGATGGATGTCCAAGTATCGGGTTCAGTGTGAAAAAGCATCCGGAAATGCTCACCGACTACGGCAAGGCCCTCTTCGGACTTGATCCGTAATCCCTTAAACCTCAATCTTTTTGTTTCGCAATGTAATGGTTTTTGTAAAACCCGAATGATAAAGAGTCCGGCTTCACAGCCAGACTCTTTTTTCAATTAATACTAATATCTTTTAAAACTTAATTTTTTCTGAACTATCACAGTCCGTTTATGAAACAATATTACTTAAAAAATACATAAAAAATCATTACCTTTTAATATATTGTGAATGCAATAATCGTATATGCTATAAAGAGTTGCATCAAGAATAGTGTGGACTTTCCTACACTAAACATCTGCCGATGACTCTTGGTGTGGAGATTGAATTGAATCAATCATGAGTGATATTATGCATCCCCCAACTGAAATACTAATCATCTCTCATATTTTTTTGTGGGATTTGATATCCCCTTGTTTTGAATATTTATGCAAAATTACTCTTTTCCCCCAATACATAATGTGTCTTGAGTATAAAATGTGTATGTTTCCCCCAAAATAGGTGTTCGTTTCCCTATGAATCATTTAAAATGTGGACAAAAATCCATATTCTACCATCAAAAACACTGCCAAATGATGCATTTTGGCAGTCCAAAGCCAGTTGAGCCCTTTTCTTCTTCTAATGGAAACAATTGTTAATAATATTAAAAAACAACGATAGCCATCACTATTACTTTCTACAAATTGTGAGGGTAGGGAGGGGCAAATCATGAATAATGCGTACAGTTTGTGAAGTTCACAAAATGTACGCAATGTTTTCATTTGGTGTCCATCGTGTCTACTTTTATTGCCGTACCTTTGCAGAAAAATCGGAACGATACGCTTCGCTACGATACGCTGGTGCTACGATACACTTCGTTACGATACGCTGGCGCTACAATAACTAGAATAAACTAAAAAACTTATAAACTTAAAAACTCAAAAAACTCAACAAATATCGATTATGAAAAATGTAAAAGTATTAGTCTTTCTGTCGCTCATGAGCGCAGGAATGGCAATGGTAACAAGTTGTTCAAACGACAACGATGTAGAAGAACAAACATTACAACAAAACCTGTTCGGCGTTACTCTCGATGCTTCAAATCACAAGTTGACAGGTAGGATTTCATCAGTCAACACCGATTGCGATGTCGCTTCGGTTAGTTCGTATGGCGAGATGGTGCTCGGTTTCAAGACTGCAGATCTTAATAAGGTAGGCATCGAGTATGGCGACCTTGTGGATGTCACGGTAGGCGATGATATCGTACTTCAAGACGTGCCTTTTGTCACAAGTTTCAATGAGGTGGCACTCTATTCGCCTTGCCTTTGCGACTACAATGCTACAGGGCAGTCACTCTCGCTTGGTATGGGCAATGGCGATTTCTCCGTACGAGTAGGAGGCAAAACGGGCGATACAGTTACTATCACACTCAAGTCGAAGGGTGGATACAAGGCAATGCAGGAGTTGCTTAAGTCATCTTATGGTTACGATCCAAAGGCCTACAAGTCGGATGAGATGTTTGCTAATTTCCGCGAGATGACCACTTCGGGCATGGCACCCAAGACCTGCTATCGTTCGGGCAACCCACTCAATTGTGTAGATAACAAAGTGCGTTATGCCTATGTCGACCGCCTCGCAGCACAAGTAGGAATAGCGACTGAGTTAGACCTCGCCGACACCCCCGACAAGATAGCTCAGTATCGTACCACAGCAGGTTATGAGTCAACTTATTGTCTCTCGCTCTACGATAACCAGAATACCGCTACCCTTGGACTTACCGCAGATGCCTTCTCCGACAAGTTTATGACCAAACTCGCCAGCGGATTGGAGTTTATGGCATCACACGATGCCCCATATCTCATCCATTGCAACGAAGGCAAGGACCGTTGTGGATTCGTAAGCATGTTGTTGCAGTCGCTTGCGGGAGCCACATACAGCGAGGTAGTCGAAGACTATATGATGACATTCTACAACCTCTGCTTTATCGAAAAGGATTCCGAAAGCTACAATTTGCGTAAGCAGTACTCCATCGACCGTATGGTGTGGCTGATGGGCCATCTTGATGAAGCCGCTCATCCTACATCCATCGATTGGAGTCACATCACTCCCGAAAAGGTAGATCTCCATGCAGCAGCCCACGACTACATTATCAAGTGTGGTGTCAGCGAGTCCGACTGCAACAAACTTGAGAAAAAGCTCAGAGGTATGTAATAAATAATGAAGGTTGCAGGCGATGTGCTTGCAACCTTTTTTATTCTCTTTGTTTATAGACCTTTCTTCCCGATCACGCTGTTGATTACAATTCCGGCAATGGACATGCCGAAGATGGAGGTGATGTGGCAGAGCGAACCATTTATTTGAGCCTTTGTGGAGCACCATTCGTGTTCTACGAGGCGTTGGTCGCCCGGTGCATCATATACGGCGGAGTCTGTGCCTCGTTCTCCACTGAGCAGTTTTGCTTTAGGACAGAGGCAGCCACCAGTACCACAAGCATGGTTCTCTCCCATGTTCTGCATTGGAGGTTCTTCGCTATATACGCAGAGGAACTTGCGCGAAGGGAAGGTCTTCTGCTTTTTGAACTTATTGCGGATGGCACGTGCGAGTGGGTCGCCCTTGACTTTCCAAAATTCTGCCTTACGGATCATGAATGGGTCGGTGCGGAGTGCTGCACCCATGGATGAGATGAAGGTGATGTGTTTGGGGAGGGCAGTGGCACGCAGGATAAGGTCTGCTTTCTCTGCAAGTGAGTCGATGGCATCGATGATGAAGTCGTACTCCTCCATGTGGAACGAATCGGCAGACTCTGCGTTGTATATTTTCTGCAAAGCAACGATTTCTGCATCAGGATTGATTTCGAGAAGACGTGTGCGGAGTGCTTCTACCTTTACCTGCCCCACAGTCTTGCTTGTCGCCATGAGTTGGCGGTTGCAGTTAGTCACGCATACACGGTCCGAATCAACTATCGTGATGTAGCGAATACCGCTTCTGACCAGTGCCTCAGCACACCACGAACCAACACCGCCCAATCCGAATATCAATACACGGACTGTCTGGAGCTTCTCGAGATTCTCCATGCCCAACAGGAGCTCAGTACGACGCTGTGCCCCCCTTTCCCAATTGGTTATATTTTTATCCATAAACTTTTAGTCCTTGTTTTGGGGAAAATGTTAAGAAAAAAGGACCTGCAATTTTCTTGCAAGTCCTTTTCTCTAAAAGTAGCGTGGGGGGGTCACGATCCCTCGACCTCCGGATTATGAATCCGACGCTCTAACCAGCTGAGCTACCACGCCATTTTTCGTTAGCGAGTGCAAAGGTAAGACATTATTTTGAACTGACAAAGGATTTGGGTCAAAATTTGTCGATTTGCATCAAAATTTTTGCTATTCCATCGTTATCTACTGAATCTGTGACCATTTTTGCACATTGTTTGACATCGTCGGAAGCATTTCCCATTGCGATGCCGATACCTGCGTGGGAGAGCATGGACTTGTCGTTTCCTCCATCACCAAACGCCATCGTTTCGGAGATGTCGATGCCTAAATAGCGTGCTACATCGTCGATTCCGGTGGCTTTGTTGGTGCCCTTGTAGATGCAGTCGGCAAAGTAAGGGTGCCATCGCTGTGCATCGCAATGCTGGAGCACGTTCTGCATGATGTAGGGTTCTTCTGCCTCTTGGAAGAAGGCAATCACCTGGATGATGTCTTTTTGGAGTGCTTCTTCGGGATGGATGGTGCGAGGGGTCTTGAGGTCGAGAAGGTCGAAGACTTCTTGGAAGTTGCCGTTGTAGTGGGTTACGAATGCCTCTTCGTTGGTGGCGTATGCTACGGGGATAGGGTTCTCGTTCTGGTATGCTACGATTCGTTGGATGTCTGCACGGTCAACTGTTTGGTGGCGAATCACGGTACCATCGTTGAGGATGATGCTTGCTCCATTGGCTGACATGATGCCATCGTATTCGAGTCCTGCGATATTGTTGATGAAGGGGAGTGGGCGACCAGTGGCAATGAATACTTTTATGCCTTTCTTTCGCACTTCGTGAACGGCATCAAGGGTGGATTGGGGGATTTGGTGGGTGGTGAAGGAGACGAGAGTGCCGTCGATATCGAAGAAGAGGGCTTTTATCATGTGTTATTTAGTGAAAATAGTGAATGTTTTTTTAGTGAATAGTGAATAGAGAATAATACATTAAGTGAATAATACTTGCAACAGCTCAATGCGGTATTTAAAGTATTTAAGGTATTATTCACTATTCACTATTCACAAAGTCAATGCCTTGCAATGGAGGAAAAACTCACTTATTTAACAAAGTTAAATGCTCCCATCTGATCCAAGAATACCAGTCCGATGGCGATTGGTGCCACATATCGGAGGGAGAAGATGAGGAGTTTGAAGTAGGGGGCTTTGATTTCGCCGCTGTTGGTGATTTCTTCGCGATAGAGTTGACGGTCGAGAACCCATCCCGCAAAGATGGAGATGAGCATGCCGCTGAGTGGGAGAAGCACCATTCCGGAGAAGTCGTCGAACATGCTGAAGATGTTGCGATCCAATACTTTGATGTCTGCAAGCGGACCAAAGGAGAGGGAGCAGAGGATGCCGAGAGTGGTGATGCTCAGTGTGATGAGAAGTGCCCCTTTCTTGCGGTCCATATTGAACTCTTCGGTGATGTATGCTGTTGCTACTTCGTGGAGCGAGATGGCACTTGTGAGCGCTGCTACGAAAAGGAGGAAGTAGAACATGGTGGAGAAGATGACTGCGAGGATGCTACCATCACCAAACGACTGCTGGAACACGTTTGGCAATGAGATGAATGTGAGACTCGCTCCTGCACCCACTTCGTTAGGGTCCATACCTATATTAAATACTGATGGGAAGATGATGAATCCTGCCATGATGGCGATAAGCGTGTCGATAAGGCTCACGTTGATGGCTGTCTTGGCGAGTGGGGTGGTGCGTTCGAAATAGCTTGCATAAGTGCAGAGGCATCCCATTCCGAGCGAGAGAGAGAAGAATGCCTGTCCCATTGCTTGCAGGATGGTGGAACTTGTCACCTTGCTCCAATCGGGACGGAGAAGGAACTCGATGCCTTGTGTGGCTCCTGGAAGCATGAGCGAACATACGGTGAGCATGATGGTGATGATGAAGAGGGTTGGCATCATTATCTTGGAGAACTTCTCGATGCCCGACTGCACACCGCGTGTGATAACTATATGTGTGGCTCCGAAGAAGATGATGAGCCAGAGGGTTGGCATCCAAGGATTGCCTGCAAACGACTCGAAGATATTGCCAAACTCTTGTGCTGGCACTTCGCTGAATGCGTTGGTGGCAGAGAGGTATGTGTAGTGCATGGTCCACCCGCCTACCACTCCGTAGTAGCAGAGGATAAACCATCCTGTGAACACGCCGAGACGACCAATCCACTTCCATTTGCCACCGTTTGCAAGGATGCGGTATGCTCCCGCTGTATTGCTGTGGGTATGACGACCGATAAGGAACTCGCTTATCATGATTGGGAGACCAAGAACGAGGATGCAGAGCATGTAGATGATGATGAACGCTGCACCACCATTCTGACCTGTCTCGATTGGGAATCGCCACACGTTGCCGAGTCCTACTGCAGAACCCGCAGCTGCAAGGATGGCTCCTATTTTTGAACCGAAATTTTCACGACTTTCCATAATGCTAATGATATGATTGTTGATAGGAATGCACCAAAGGCGTCAGCATAGAAGTCGAGCCAATCGCCTGAGCGACATGTGGTGCAGTATGCTTGGATTAATTCCATGATTCCCCCATAGATGGTAGGGAAAAGGAATGCTATGGTTATGAATGTGATATTTGTGTCTGAATGTGATAACTTGCGGTCGAGATACAATGCGAAAGTAAGCGAACCGTACATCACGAAATGCACCCACTTGTCGATGAACCGCACATTTTCAAGACCTGGTACTTCAGGCACAGGGATAGTGCTAAGAATGAAGATGATGATGGTGACAAGGAGCGAGAATTTGTTCGTTTTTACGTTCATGCGTTGTTAGACCTCGTTTTTCCACTCCTTGTAGGGGTGGTTGATCATGAATTTGTTATAGTAGTGGAAGTCGCCAGTCACCTCTTTCCCGAGGAAATCAGGACGTTCGTAAGCTTCATCTTCGCTCTCGAGTTCGATTTCCGCCATGATAAGTCCTTCATTATCACCAAAGAACTCATCCACCTCGATGGTATGTTTGCCGTTCTTTATGAGGTAGCGGTCTTTGATAACCGAACCGGGCACGCAGAGTTGCATGAGTTGGTGTGCATCGTCCATTGGGACTTCGGTTTCGAATTCGTATCGGGAAAGTCCATCGACTGAAGGCCCCTTGATGGTGAGATATGCTTTCTCATCACGGATACGGATGCGGACTGTTCGACCAGGAGCAGTGGCAAAGTAGCCTTGCTCGATATGGGTTTTGTTGTAGGCGAGATGTTTGAATTCGCCTTGTACAAGGAATTTACGTTCTATTTCGTTATGCATTTGTTCCTGCGAATTCCATTAAATATGCCTTGATAAAATCATCTATCTTTCCATCCATCACACCACCAACATCGGAAGTCTGATAGTTTGTGCGGTGGTCCTTAACGCGGCGGTCATCGAACACATAAGAACGAATCTGCGAACCCCACTCAATCTTCTTCTTTCCTGCCTCAATCTCCTGCTGCTTCTCCATCTTCTTGCGGAGGGCGCGCTCGTAGAGATTGGAACGAAGGAGGCGGAGGGCGTTCTCGCGATTCTCCTGTTGTTTACGAGTCTCGGTGTTCTCGATGAGGATTTCTTCCTCTTCGCCTGTGTCTGGATCAACGTATTGATAACGAAGACGAACGCCAGTCTCAACCTTGTTGACATTCTGACCACCAGCACCCGATGAACGGAAGGTGTCCCAAGAGATTTTGCTCTTGTCGATAACCACTTCGATGGAGTCGTCCACAAGAGGAGTCACGAAGCATGAAGCGAAGGAAGTCATTCGCTTGCCCTGAGCATTGTAAGGACTCACACGAACAAGTCGGTGAACTCCATTTTCCCCCTTGAGGAATCCGTATGCCTGGTCGCCCTCAATCTCCATAGTGACAGTCTTGATACCTGCATCATCACCATCGAGATAGTTGACTATAGTAACCTTGTACTTATGTGCCTCAGCCCATCGCTGATACATACGCATAAGCATCTGAGCCCAGTCCTGAGCCTCTGTACCACCAGCACCTGCATTTATCTTGAGGACTGCATCCATTCCGTCTGCCTCCTCGCGAAGCATATTCTTGAGTTCGAGTGCCTCGATAAGGTTGAGGGCGGTAGCGTAGTATTCGTCCACCTCCTCTTCGGTAGTCATCTCTTCCTTATAGAAATCGAATGCCACTTCGGTATCGTCGGTTGCACTCTTCACTTCCTTATAACCATCAAGCCACTTTTGGATATCTTTTACCTTCTTCATCTGAGCTTCGGCACGCTTTTGGTCTTCCCAAAAATCAGGGGCTTGGGTGCGAAGCTGTTCTTCTTCGAATTCCACCTGTCTTGCTTCGATATTGAGGTAGCGATACAAGGCGGCGGTACGCTCTTTTATGTCTTTAAGTTGTTCTGCTGTTATCATATTTCTTGAATTTGGGTGCAAAGTTACGGAAAATTTATTTAAAATGCGTGGCAAACTCCAAAATTATGAATTATGAATTATGAATTATGAATTAAACTTACTACCTTTGCACCTTGAAATACTGCGTAGAGGCGTGAAACTAATAAAAAAACTTGACATATTTATTCTCAGGAACTATCTGGTGCTGTTTGCGGGAACCTTCTGCATCAGCCTTTTTGTCGTTATGATGCAGTTCCTTTGGAGATATGTGGACGACTTGGTGGGAAAGGGACTCACGCTTACAGTGTTGGCTAAGTTCTTCTTCTATGCAGGAGAGACACTTGTTCCTCTTGCCTTGCCTCTCGGTGTGCTGCTTGCATCACTCATCTCGTTCGGTAACTTGGGCGAGAAGTTGGAATTGCTTGCTATCAAGGCAGCCGGTATTTCGCTCATAAGGACTCTGCGGCCACTCATAGTTATGAACCTGATTATTGCTGGGGTGTCGTTCTATTTCCAGAATAATGTGGCTCCTCGTGCAACGGAAAACCTGATGCGACTGCTTTGGTCTATCCGACAGGTTTCGCCAGAAGTGGATATCCCAGAAGGGGTGTTTTACAGTGGAGTGCCGGGACTGAATATGTATGTGAAGCAGAAAAACAAGGATACGGGCGTGCTGTATGATGTAATCATCTACAATATGCGTGATGGCGTGAACAATGCCCATATCATCCTTGCAGACTCGGGAAAACTTGAGGTTTCGGCTGATAAAATGGCTATGATTCTGCATCTGTGGAATGGTGAACAGTTTGAGAATATCCCTAACAGCGGATTGCAAACCCGAAATGTGCCTTACCGTCGTGAGACATTTGTGGGAAAGCAGTTTATCATCGACCAGGACTTGAACTTCAATATGGAGGACAATGAGGGAATCGGTCGTTCGGCTGATACTAAGCGAATGGATCAGATTGTGTCTGCGGTCGACTCGATGAAGGTGAAATATGACAGTATGGCCGTAGCCTTCACCAATGATATGGCTGTACGCACTTATTACATCGGAGGTTCTTCGCGTGCAAGAGTGCTTCCTCCATGTGCTGTTGCGTATGGTTACAGTGCAGTTACTCAAGGCGGTCTTTTCGCTGACAACCAAGTTGATTCGACTGCTAATAAGATTGAAACGCCGAAGGATAAGAAGGATGATGAGCCGGGCAAAAGCAGTCTTGCTAAGATTCCGCCTTATGCACCAATTCAGAATGGGGTGGAGTTTGACCATAAGAAGCATGTTGCTCTCGACACACTCTATGCACATCTTACCGCAGCGGACAAACAGAAGGCTGTGACAGGTGCCCTGCAACGTGTTAATATTGCCACGATGGACCTCGACTACAAGGCTTCGGTGATGGAAGATGGTGATATGCAGATTCGCCGACACTGGGTGCAGTTTTGGACTAAGATAACGATGTCGTTAGCATGTATCATCTTCTTCTTCATCGGTGCTCCGCTCGGTGCTATCATCCGTAAGGGTGGTCTCGGTATGCCAGTCATCATTGCGGTGCTCATATTCATATTCTATTACATCATCAATACGGGTGGTATGCGTGCTGGTCGTGAGGGTAGCATTCCGGTGTGGTTCGGCATGTGGCTGAGTTCGATGGTATTATCTCCTGTGGCAGTATTTCTCACTGTGAAGTCGAACAACGACTCTATGATGTTCAATATGGATGCTTATCGCAATTTCTTCCGCAAGATTACGGGAAAGAGGGTGAAGCGACATGTCGTGCGTAAGGAGGTTATCATCAATGATCCTGACTATGTTGAGGTTCTTGAAAAACTCGATACTTTGGTGACAAATGCTAAGGAATATCGTAAGCAGGTTCGCCGCCCATCGTTGATTAAGTATATAAAGTATATCTATCATCATATTGTTTCGCGAAAGAGAGATGAAGAGGCTGAACAGATTGACTCGCTTCTCGAATATGTGGTGGATTTGCTCTCGAACAGTAAGGACCGAAAGGTTCTGCTCTATCTGAACGGATTCCCAGTGCTTGATACACATTCGTTCAGGTTTTATCGTCGCCGCAGAGGCGATATGCGTAGCATCATTGAATATGGTGAGAAAATCAGTGAAAGAATAAAAGAAATTATATATGAACAAAGTACAATTCAGTAAAATAGAAGAAGCCATAGAGGACTTCCGCCAGGGTAAGTTCGTGATTGTGGTTGATGATGAAGACCGCGAGAACGAAGGCGACTTCATCACACCTGCCGAACTTATCACTCCCGACAAGGTCAACTTCATGCTTCGCGAAGGTAGGGGAGTGCTCTGTGCTCCTATTACTATCTCGCGTGCTAGAGAGCTTGAACTTGCACATCAGGTGGTGGACAATACCTCTATGCTCGGCACTCCATTCACTGTTACGGTCGACAAGCTCGAAGGCTGTACAACGGGTGTAAGTGCTCACGACCGTGCTGCTACAATCCAGTGGCTTGCTAATCCTGATGCAGAGGCAAAGGATTTCGGTCGACCAGGACATATCAATCCTCTCTATGCTCAGGATGGAGGAGTGCTCCGTCGTTCGGGACATACAGAAGCAGCGGTAGATCTTGCTCGACTTGCAGGA
>DCIW01000237.1:0-1644 GCA_002317225.1 Prevotellaceae bacterium UBA1716
TGATAAGGTTGTCAAGACCAAGAACAGAAGCGATACGAGCACCGCCCTGTGAAACTTCTTCCTGAATACCACCATCAGAGATGTAAGCATAGATAGTTTCCTTGGCGAATGTTGGGTTGCCTGTGTGAGCAGCAAGGAACTTAGCAGCGATTGCAGCACCGATTGCATAAGCATGACCCTGACCAAGTGGGCCAGATGTATTCTCGATACCACGAGCAATCTCGAACTCTGGGTGACCAGTTGTTGGAGAACCCCACTGACGAAGCTGAGCGAGTTCGTCGAGAGTGAACTTACCTGCAAGGCAAAGCTGAGAGTAGAGCATTGGAGCCATGTGACCTGGATCGAGGAAGAAACGGTCGCGACCTACCCATTCAGGATTCTTTGGGTCGTATGTAAGGTATTCAGAGTAAAGTACATTGATGAAGTCTGCACCACCCATAGCACCACCTGGGTGACCAGACTTAGCCTTCTCTACTGCAGAAGCAGCGAGGATACGGATGTTGTCCGCTGCGTGATTAAGCACGCTGATTGAATTTGCCATAATTTAATTTATATTTGGATTAATAATAAAAATTATTTCTTATTATCAACTGCAGCCTGTTCTACTGGGAGACAAGCCTTGTAGTTTTCAAGGTAAACATTGAATCCTGCAACTTCTTCCTCTGTTGGAGCAATAGTTGTACCTGTATTACCTGCGAATACGACGAGATCAAGATAGTCTGCGAGAGAGAGCTTGCGAGTATTGTTTACTGCATAACCTGCGAGGAGTGCAATACCCCAAGCACCACCTTCACCAGCAGTTTCCATAACTGTGATAGGTGAGTTGAGTGCAGCTGCAAGCATCTTCTGACCAACTACTGGAGTAGTGAAGTAACCACCATGACCTGTAAGACGATCAACCTGTACGTTCTCTTCCTTAAGAAGGATATCGTTACCGAACTTAAGTACAGAAATAGCGCCGTAAAGATGTGCACGCATGAAGTTTGAAAGGTTGAGCTTGTCATTTGCAGAACGAACGATGAGTGGACGACCATCCATGAGACCTGTTACAGGTTCACCAGAGATGTAGTTGAATGAAACGAGACCACCGCAATCTGCATCACCCTTAAGAGCTGCTTCGAAGAGACGAGTGTAGAGCTCCATTGTAGTCTGCTGAACACCAAGAAGTTCTGCATATTCCTTAAGAACCTTTACCCATGCGTTGATATCTGAAGTACAGTTGTTGCAGTGAACCATCGCAACGAGTGAACCATCAGGAGTAGTTACCATGTCGAGCTGTTCGTATGGCTTAGAAAGTGGTTTCTCGAGTACGATCATTGAGAATGATGAAGTACCTGCGCTTACGTTACCTGTACGTTGCTTAACTGCGTTGGTTGCAACCATACCAGTACCTGCATCACCTTCTGGAGGACAAAGTGGACAACCAGGCTTCAAGTGGCCAGAGATATCGAGACGTTCTGCACCATGAGCAGTGAGAGTACCTGCATCAGCACCAGCGTCGAGTGATTCTGGGAGGATATCGAGGAGTTTCCAGTCGTAGCCCTTAGGTTCGATGAGCTTATCGAACTTAGCAACCATCTCAGCATCGTAAGTCTTAGTTGCTGGGTCAACAGGAATCATACCTGAAGCATCACCAACACCAAG
>DCIW01000237.1:1673-15108 GCA_002317225.1 Prevotellaceae bacterium UBA1716
CGCCAGTGGATATAACCAGCGAGGGTAGTGAGGTAAGTGATTTCCTTTACGTGCTCATCACCATTGAGGATGCACTGATAGAGGTGAGAGATAGACCAACGGAGTGGGATGTTGTAGTTGAAGAGTTCAGAGAGTTCTGCAGCTGCTGCACCAGTGTTAGTGTTACGCCATGTGCGGAAAGGAACGAGAATCTTCTCATCCTTGCCGAATGCCATGTAACCGTGCATCATTGCTGAGATACCGATAGCAGCGAGGTTTTCGATTTCGCAGTCATACTGTTCGAGTACATTCTTGCGAAGGTCAGCATAACAGTCCTGAAGACCGTACCAGATGCGGTCGATATTGTATGTCCAGAGACCATCAACGAGTTGATTTTCCCATGTGTGGCTACCTTGTGCGATAGGCTTGTTTTCATCGTCGATGAGTACCGCCTTGATTCGGGTAGAGCCAAACTCGATACCGAGGATGGCTTTACCTGATTGGATTATTTCTTTTGGAGTCATATTTTAAAATTAGGAATTAGGAATTAGGAATTAGGAATTGTTGGTACAATAGTAAAACCTAATCTTAATTAATGAAAATAGGATAGGAATGTGGAAGTCTGAATTGAAATATATTAATTCCTAATTCCACATTCCTAATTCCTAATTATTTAAGCGCTTTGTTGAGCATGTAGTAAACTTCGTTGTTGCGGAGCTGCTGCTTGAAACCAGAGATTGTAGTGTCCTTAGTGATAGAGATGCACTCAACACCAGTCATTTCAGCGAAGTCTTCCCAGTATTCTGCTGTGATGTCGTAAGAGAAAGCAGAGTGGTGAGTACCACCAGCGAGAATCCATGCTCCTGCACCAATCTCGAATGTTGGCTGTGGAACCCAAAGAGCAGAAGCTACAGGGAGCTTAGGCATTGGCTTTGGTTCGATACATTCAACATCAGAAGTGATGAGACGGAAACGGTTACCAAGGTCAACGATTGTAGCCTTGCAACCAGCACCAGTCTTAGAAGTGAATACGAGACGAGCAGTCTGCTGCTTGCGGATACCGATACCGAGGAAGTGAACTTCGAGAGTTGGCTTGTTGACAGCGATGAGTGGAGTAACCTCAAGCATGTGTGACTGGAGTGAAGAAGTGCAGTCAGCAGCGAAGTTGAGAGTGTAGTCCTCAAGGAATGAACAACCCTTTGGAAGACCTTGGTTCATGATCCAGATTGAACGATAGAGACATGCAGTCTTCCAGTCGCCTTCAGCACCAAAACCAATACCTTCAGCCATAAGACGCTGAGATGCAAGACCTGGAATCTGGTCGAAACCGCAGAATTCTGGAGAATCGATATCAGCATCACCGAGGTCGTCGAAGTTTGTAGTGAATGCAGTAGCACCTTCGTCAGCAAGAACTCGACGGATAGCGATTTCTGCCTTAGCAGCATTCTTTACCTTCTCCCAATATACCTCTTCGCCAGACTCATCAATCTTGATAGTGTACTGCTGCTTGTACTCTTCAACGAGAGCATCAGCTTCAGCATCAGTTACCTTCTTGAAGTAGTCCATGAGTGAAGAAACTGGATAGTAGTCAACATGATAACCGAAACGCTGTTCGAATTCAACGCGGTCGCCATCAGTAACGGCAACATTGTTCATGTTCATACCGAACATAAGACAACGAACATCATGAGCATCCTTAACAGCAGCAGCAACGCGTGCCCAAACTGCAATCTGACGCTGAGCCTCAGGGCTCTTCCAGTGACCAACAACTACCTTGCGAGCAACACGCATACGAGTGCAGATGTGACCGAACTCGATATCACCGTGAGCAGACTGGTTGAGGTTCATGAAGTCCATATCGATAGCATCCCATGGGATGTCTGTATTGTACTGAGTGTGGAAGTGGAGGAGTGGCTTGTTGAGACGCTGAAGTCCCTTAATCCACATCTTTGCAGGGGAGAATGTGTGCATCCATGTGATGATACCAGCACACTTAGGATCATTATTAGCTGCGAGCATTACTTCTTCAACTTCCTTTGAAGAGTTTGCTGTGCCCTTATATACTACCTTCACTGGAATCTGACCGCCAGCGTTAAGTCCTTCTACCATTTCCTTTGAGTGAGCGTCAACTGCAACGACTGCGTCACCACCGTAGAGCAACTGTGCACCAGTTACCCACCAGAGTTCAATATTTTCAAATGCCATAATTTAGTTTAGATTTTATTTGTTAGTAATTAGTTTTTAATGTTTCTGACCTTTCTGTCCGTAGTAAGCGTTAGGACCATGCTTGCGATTATAGTGCTTTTCTACAAGAAGAGGGTTCATTGTAGTCATTGGGTTAACAGAGAATGATATGAATGCCATCTTTGCAACTTGTTCCATAACCTTCGCATTGTAAACTGCATTGTCAGGAGATGTGCCCCATGAGAATGGACCATGGTTCTTTACGAGAACTGCAGGAGTGTGGTCTGGATTAATCTTGCGGATGTTAAGGATTTCGTCAACGATAACATTACCTGTTTCAAGTTCGTATTCGCCTTCAACTTCTTCCTTAGTCATGTCGCGAGTACATGGGATAGCCTTATAGAAATAATCGGCATGAGTAGTACCGATGTTAGGAATGTCCTGACCTGCCTGAGCAAATGCGGTTGCATAAGTAGAGTGAGTGTGAACTACACCCTGGATGTTAGGGAATGCACGGTAAAGCACAAGATGAGTAGGAGTGTCAGATGATGGATTAAGATCACCTTCAACTACCTTTCCAGATTCGAGGTCAACGACAACCATATCGGATGCCTTCATGTCATCGTAGCTAACACCTGATGGCTTGATAACTACGAGACCTTTTTCGCGGTCAATACCTGATACGTTACCCCATGTGAAGATAACGAGCCCTTGCTTTACAAGGTCAAGGTTTGCCTTGAATACTTTCTCTTTGAGTTCTTCTAGCATATTTATTTTGTTTTATAAAAGTGAGTATATTGTTTGTTAATTATTATCAATGTTATGAAGGTCATATTTATAGAGCTGCGCTCCACGACGAGAGCTTGCCTTATCAATAAGACCAGTGCTGACTATGTAATCTTTTTCGAGCATTGTGCGTCGGAAGTTACGTTTGTCAAGTTTGTATCCAAGTACTGCTTCATGCAGACTTTGTAATTGTGTAAGAGTGAAGCACTCTGGTAGAAGATTATGGCCAATTGGTTTCTGGCCAATATTCTGCCTTAGTTTTTTATGTGCTTTATGTACGATGAGATTGTGGTCTGAGAAAAGCTTTGGCATTTCATCAATATTCACCCATTGTACATCGTTTTCGCGAATGAGTTCTTCGTTGAAATCATCTGCATTGATAAGTGCATAATAACCGATTGTGATTACTCGTTCACCTGGGTCGCGTTCGATATCTCCAAATGCTCCGAGTTGGTCCATATACACATGGTCGAGTCCTGTGAAGTCTCTCAAGACTCTTTGTGCTGCCTCATCAACACTTTCGTTATAGTTGAGGAATCCGCCTATCAATGACATTTCCCCAAGTCCGGGATTGTAGGGTCTTCGTTGGATGAGCAGTTGAAGCTTTTCATCCTTGAAACCGAAGATGATGCAGTCGACGGCAATATAAAACTTGGAAAAGTTTTGGTAGAATGAAGTCATTATTTGGTAGGCTGAGAAGTTTAATGATTGTAAGACTTAATTAAATTTGTGCAAGCTATACACCTTATTATATATAAGGGAGGAGCAGAGCATTTCTGCTCCTCCCTTAGAATGTATCTGATTACCAGAAATACCAGTAGAATGCAGCAGTGAGACCGAGGATGATGCAAGTGTGGATGATATCCCACTTGTTCCAGCTCTTGCGAGTAGCTTCGATCTGTTCAGGAGTAGAAGTACCGAATACAAGACCCTTGATCTTTTCTGGGTCTGGAGCCTTAGTGCAAAGGCTGACGATAATAACTACGATACAGCAGAAGAGGAGCATCCAACCGCAGAAGAAGAGCCAGTTGAGGTCGAAGAATACTGACTTGAAGAGGCTTGGAGCAGCGTCAGTGACATTGCTGTAGTAAACCTTAGCACCAAGACGAGTAAGACCGATGATGAGACCTGAGAGAAGACCCCACATACCACCCTGAGCACTTGTACGCTTCCAGCAGATACCGAGAAGGAATGCAGATGCGATACCTGGAGCGAGAACTGACTGAACGTCCTGGAGGTAGTTGTAAAGTACATCACCAACTGAACGCATTACAGGAATCCAAAGGATACCGAGAACTACGATAACAACAGTTGCAATCTGGCCGATAACAACAAGCTGCTTTTCACTTGTGTTAGGGAATACACGCTTGTGGAAGTCGATAGTGTAAAGCATTGCAGAACTATTGAAGAGAGATGCGAGTGAACTCATGAGTGCAGCAAGGATACCACAAACTACGAGACCCTTGAAACCTGCAGGGAGCAACTTTGCCACGAGAGTAGGGAAGGCTGCGTCTGGAGTAGCGAGTGTGAATACTTCACCGTTTACCTCAATCTGATTCTTAGCGAGAGCGAATGCAATCATACCAGGGATAAGGAAGAGGAATACAGGGAGAAGCTTGAGGTAAGCACCGAAGATAGTACCACGGCGAGCTTCAGTTTCGTTCTTACCAGAAAGTACACGCTGTACGATGAACTGGTCAGTACACCAGTACCAGAAACCGATTACTGCAGAACCGATAAGAGCACCGAGCCATGGGTACTGAGGGTCAGAGTTGTCACGCATGAGGTGAATCATTGTACCCTGTGCACCGTCATAGTTAGGAGTGACATCACAAGCCTGCATCATCTGATCCCAACCACCGAGAGCCTTGAAGCCAAGGAAGAGGATGATAGCTGAACCAAGGAGAAGGATAGGAGTCTGGAGAACTGAAGTGTAGAGGACACTCTTCATACCACCCACGATTGTATAGATAGCAGTGATGAGGACAAGACCGATAGCTGCAATCCAGAAGAAGTCGATGCCCCACATTTCCTTGATGCCGAATACTTGCTGGAATACGAGACCACCAGCGTAAACAGTTACGGCTACCTTTGTCATCACGTAGCTGATGAGAGAAATACCTGTGAGGATAGAACGGCTTGTGCTGTTGTAACGACGCTCAAGGAACTCAGGCATTGTCATTACCTGGCTTCTTTCGTAGAATGGAACGAATACCCATGCGAGGATAAGGATCATCCAGCCCTGGATTTCCCAGTGTGCCATTGCCATACCTGAAGCTGCACCAGAACCAGCGAGACCGATAAGGTGCTCAGAACCGATGTTTGATGCGAAGATAGATGTACCGATTGCAATCCAAGTTGCGTCGCGACCACCAAGGAAGTAGTCACCAGAATTCTCGTTTTTTTGCATTGCCACATAAACCACGATACCAATCATGAATAATGTGAAGAGGCCAATTACGCCCCAGTCTTGCCATGCAAAAACTGCTAATGGAAGTAAATTCATTTTGAGTTTAGATTTTTAGTTATTATTATTGTAAGTTGATTAGTTGCAATATTTCTAAATATGAAGTTTGCTGTAAGCCAAGTCAAATGCTTGGCTCACAGCAATGTCATTTATTTAATAGAGAACTTGTAAGCAGCGTGGCTGTAATACTTTTCGCCTGGCTTAAGTGTTGGCTGTACGAATTCAGGAATATTGATTGAGTTAGGGTACTTCTGTGATTCGAGACAAACGCTAACATACTGAGGGTACTTACCATTCTTGTGAGCGATTTCGAGTTCACCGTCAACACCCTGGAAGTTACCTGTGTAACACTGAACACCTGGTTCGTTAGTGTACATTTCCATGAAGATACCAGTCTTCTTAGAGTAGAGAGATGCACATGGAGTAGTGTCGTCACCCTTACTATCCTTATATGTGTTAAGACAGAAGTTGTGATCGATACCGCCACGAGCGTTCTGAATCTGATCATAGTCAGCACCGATAGCATCAGCGATAGCGTGTGGCTTAGTGAAATCGAATGGAGTGCCTTCTACTGGACGAATCTCACCTGTTGGGATGTAAAGCTTATCTGATGGAGTGAAGTTGTCAGCATTGATCCAGAGTTCCATGTCTGTACCTACCTCGTTGAAGTTACCATTGAGGTTGTAGTAGTTGTGGTTAGTCTGGTTGATGATAGTCTCCTTGTCAGTAGTTGCCTCCCAAGTGATGTCGAGAGTGTTGTCTTCAGTTACAGTATAAGTAGTAATGGCAGTGACATTTCCTGGGAAACCATTCTCGCCGTCTTCTGCAACGATTGTAAGTTTGAGGACATTGTCGCCAATCTGTTCAGCTGTATAAACCTTGTTCATCCAACCTGTTGCACCACCACCATGAAGGCAGTTAGGACCATCGTTAGCTGTGAGGTTATATTCTTCGCCATTAAGAGTGAACTTAGCACCTGCAATACGGTTTGCATAACGACCTACACTTGAACCGTAGTCACTTGGAGTATTTTCTGTGTCTGCATACTCTGCGATATTATCGTATCCAAGAACAACGTCTGTTGGATTGCCGTCCTTATCAGGAACAACGAGAGAAACGACGCGACCACCGTAGTTAGTGATGCAAACCTCCATGCCGTTAGCATTCTTGAGAGTGTAGAGTTTCACTGTGTCGTTGTTAATGATTGTGTCGAACGCAGCTGGGTTGAGACCTGAAGCTGTGAGTTCTGGAGCTGCACATTTGTTGCCGCAATCACATGCACAAAGGAGTGCTAACGCAGCAGCACTTCCCATCAAGATTGACTTTAAATTCTTCATAAATTTTTAGGTTTAGAATTATTAGTTTAACTGTATGTATTCAACTTTATGTAAATTTTGGTCAAATATACAACAAAAAAGTATAACCACAATACATTTGCCCATGTTTTTTGCGGTAAAGTGTGTGAATGACACTCAATGGTGGCAAAATCGTATATTTTTTATGTTTTTATACTTATTTATAATGCTAATTATCAAGTGGACTTTGCAATTACCTGATACGAAAAAATGCTTAGACTCGTTAGGGAAATTTGTGGGCCGAATCAATTTCTTCATGCAAAAGCATTATTTATTCAATTTATTTGTGTAATTTTGCCAACGATAACAAAAAGTACGAACAACAATACCTATCCTAACACCTCCACAATATATGGCATATAAGCATAGATACGACCAGTCCGAAGGTCAATATTCTAAAGACAAGTTTTCTTCGCCAAAAATCATTTTTTACTTGTTGCTTGCCGTTGTGTTTATATTGCCCATTTTTCTGTATATTAACACCAGCGAAGACACTGTGACCGAGGAGAAATACAAGGTGAAAAATGATATGTTCCGCTCTTTGAGCGTATCCGAACTCGAATATGTCGTAAGCACTTCCAAAAAAGAAAGCGATCGTGAGGATGCCCTTTTCATTCTTTTCGAGACATACCGCAATCGGAGCGTGTTCAATCTCTATGACTTCTACCTCAACCACAAAGGCGAACGATTTACCGATGAGGCTTATGCTATCGTTATCCATGTGTGCGACAGCCTTTACGATGCAGCACTCGCTAGCAATACCGAACAGGGATGGTCTGATTATCTCGTTTCCGTTCCTGAGGATTTCCAACGTGATGCACTCGATCGCTACAACGATTTTCGTTGGGAGCATACTGCTGACAAATGGGACACAGAAGAGAAAGCATGGGAGCAGGTAGGACAGCAGAAAGGTGCCGGTGCCTACCAGCGTTACATCAAGATGTACCCCGAAGGCGAACACATCAACGAGGCTCGCACAACCATCAAGCAAATCAAACGCGACGAAGCCCGCCGTGAGCGCAACCAAGAACTCGATCGACAACGCTATAAGCAATGGATTGATAAGGTCAATAAGGCGCGTTGGAAATAATGATTATAAAATGTAAAACAAACGCTCGTCATTTGACGGGCGTTTGCTGCATAAAAGGCGAACTCAATAGTCTGCCTGAAAGATGTCAATAACTTGTTATTTTTCGTCTGCCTTCCACCAATCGAAGTTGAAGAGTTTGCATCCCTTAAGACCTTGATAAACGAAATAGATATCATGTTTACCTGTGATTGATTCCTTTACAGAAGCAGAGAATGTTTCCCATTCTTCCCAACCACCAGTTGGTTTGACTTCAATCTTTGAGATTAACTTGCCCTTAACAGAATCAAGGTGAACTTCGAGATTACCACCTTGAAGACCTGATGCTGCAGATATTGTAATACTCTTAGGACCCTTAGCACCAAAGTCTACTTCACGAAGCTTTTGCCAATCTCCATTCTGGATATCGGAAACCCAAACACGATTCTGCTTCTTGTTCCACTCTGTGCGAAGGCCTTGGGAATATGCGATGGTTTCACCCTCTGTACGAACATAAGGATTGAGTGTGGCGATTGGAGAGACACCTTCCTTTGTTGGCTTGATTTCCGGAATACGACCATCTGCCTGGAACTTGAATTCTTCACAACTTACAGAGCGTGCAAAACCACCTCCCTTAGGCAACCAACCTGTATGATAGAAGAAGTAGTTATGTCCCTTAAACTCAACGATTCCACTATGGTTTGTGAAAGAATTAGTGAAATTGGTCTGAGCCATCACAATTCCATTGTAAGTCCAAGGTCCTTGTGGGTTGTCACTCTCACTATAAGCGATGCATTCAGGTACTCCACCAGCTGCATAAACCATGAAGTATTTGCCCCAAGCAGAGTTCTTCTTGACAGGTTTCACAGCACCATTTGCCTTGTTAGCCTTGTACTCCTTCATTGCTTGATCGAATGTCTTCTGATGCATGAGCCAAGGACCTTCTGTGTAGCGCTTCACTTCTTGATCTGGAGATTTCTTGAGAACATCCATCACATCACATTTCACCTCACCCGCGAGACTTATCATATCGTCGTTGAGCTTGACAGAGTAGAGTTTTGGATTTCCCCAACAAAGGTAAGCTTGACCGTCTGCATCAATCCAAACTGATGGGTCGATATGATCCCATGAACCATTCTCGTAGAGTGGTTTACCAAGTGGATCCTTGTAAGGTCCTGTAACCTTATCTGCAACTGCAACACCGATAGCCATACCACCGCTCAACTTAGAGTGAACAGGGATATAGAGGTAGAACTTACCATTGCGTTCGATACATTGAGGAGCCCAAGCACGGTCATCAGCCCATGTGAAGTCACACTGAGCGAGTGGACAACCATGGTCTGTCCAGTTGACCATATCTGCTGTGGAGAAGAGTCGCCAGTCGTTCATCCAGAAGAAGTCGGCACCTTCTTCATCATGTCCTGTAAAGACATATAGTCTGTCACCACTTACCATTGGAGCAGGGTCAGTGGAGAAACAAGTCTGTACGATTGGGTTTTGTGCTGATGCTACAAGACTGAAGCCAAGCGCACAGAGAGAAAAGAGAGTTTTTTTCATAATTATTTATTTGTATGTAATTTTTTGAATTATCTGTCCAGGATCACCAATAGTAAGTGTAATCTTATGAGATGCAACATTCTTATTCAAAGGAAGTGTAGCAATGAACTCTTTTCTGTTCTCAAGCACTTGAATCTTCCATTCAATGCTCCATTCCTTAAATACATTCTTGAATGTAACAGGCGAACCATTATCCACACTCATGATGATGCTATTGCCCTTTTCGTAAGCGACAGGCCACATAGGAAGCACACTCAAGCAAACCGTTACACTATCAGCATTGTTTGCAACCTCAATAGGAACATCAATCGAACCTTTAGCGTTCTCATCAAGAGGCTCGCCCATTTGCAAAGCAATCCAATCAGTTCCAAGACCTTCGATAAGACGGAAAGGAGATGGAACATTGAGTTTTGATATATCAACCTTATTAGCAAACTCAACGTGCAACTGTTCCTTTGGCAATTTGTAAGCATCAGTAGGCTTGTCGCTAAGTTCAGGCATAAGATGATACTTAGCAGTGTAACCAGGTGGAATCTTTGACATCATCTGATTCCATTTGCCATCAAGAATAGAATTATACTGATTGAGCAAAACTGTCAAACTATCGAATGCACATTTAGACTCTTTAGCATAGAACTGATTGCCTGTTTCATGATTACGCTGTGCAAAAAGATACTTGCGATTCATCTGATTAGCAGAAAGAACTGCATAACCGAGCATTTCGAATAGGGAAGGGCGAAGACCGCTTTCCACATTATTATATATATAGGTGTAAGCCTTAACGATATCATCGTAATCGCTTAGACGCTTCTGAGCAGAACCTGTTTCAAATGAGAAGTCGGTATCGTGAAGTCGATTGTTCTCATTGCTGTCCCATTCCATTTCATATCCCATAAACTCAGGTTTGCGGTCCCAAGCAAGTCGATAGTAATTGTCAAGAACAAACTGGAAATCGTCCTTAAACTGTTCACCATAAATGTTAGCAAGCCATTGAGCCTGATAACGATTCACGTTTGAATAATTGAATGTAGAGAAATCCCAAGCCATATTGAAGAAATGAGTCATTTCTATCTCCATTGGCTTGATATCACCTACATTGAGCAACCAATAGCGGTCAGCTCCTGCATCATACGCTTTCTTGAGTTCTTCGTACATAAGTGCTGGAGCAGTTGTTGAAATCCAAAGATTATCGTGTGGAGTACCGAGATAACTGAGATGATAATAAACTCCGCTATGACCATTACGCTTACGTTCGGATGCATTGCTAACTCGCTTCATATAGCCATAGTTGTCGTCTGGCCAAACAAGTGTAATGTCTTCAGGAACCTTCAGACCTGCATCATAAATGTCGAGTGTCTCTTTGTAAGGAACAAATATCTGCGGAATGGAATTAGCATTCTTTCCCTTGTACTTTTCAAGAATAGCACGTTGCTCTGCCATCACCTTTTCGAGAGTGCGAGCACGAACCGAATTATCCGTACTTCCTTTCATGGCCTCATCATGAAGACCACGCATACCAGTTGTATAGATATTATCAAACTCGGCAGTTTCCTTTATTCGATTGTCAAACTTCTCAAGAATCTTTGTCTTATTAGTTTCGTAGTTCCATTCGCCATCACGAGCCTTGTCCCATTCGGATTTTGCTGCATTGTTGAAAAGCAATGGTTCGCAATGACTTGTCGTAATCATTATGCCCCATTCATCTGCACGCTTTTGACTTTCGGGATGACTATAGAAAGCACCAGTACAACCATGCATTGCTGGAGCAACCATATTGCCTTTGAGACGAAGAATAAGTTCGCAGACCTTGTCATAAGTCTTTGGACCAATATCACCAAGTTCCTTTTCAAAAGTATGTTGTGCCCAAGTCTTCATGCCCCAATCTTCGTCGTTGATGAATACACCACGATACTTGATTGTAGGAGATTTGCTTACATAATTCTCCGAATACTCAACTTGAGCACTCTTCTTAACCGGTACATCAGCAAACCAATACCATGGACTCACTCCAATCATTTCGCTGATATGCAACACGCCATAAGCAAGACCACGTGCATCCGAACCTGTGACACGAACAGTCTGTTTATCGCTATCAATAGCAAATCGCTCCCATTCGTTACGAAGTTCCTTGTGCTTGTTCGAAAACTTTTGTGTTGCAAGAACTACCTTATATCCTTTTGCAGAAGAGTTAGTCGAAACTTTTGGTCTGATGCCTGAAACGCGTTCGATATCATCAGCCAGTACATTTGCCATCTTGCACACTAAGGCATTATCGTTTTTATCATATATGATTGTAGCCTTTGTCAAATCAATTGCATTAGCATTTTGACTGAATGCAAAGATAGCAAAGCATAGAGAAAGAAGGGTTCGTTTCATTTAGTCGATTAGTTAAAACATAGGGTGCAAATAAATTATTATTTGCACACCTATATAGTATTTGATAGATTTACTTTGACTTAATAGCAACTGCCTTATTAGCAGTTACATCAAGTTCATATTCGTAGACACCGAGTTCGTCGTAAGTCTTAAGAAGTTTGCCTTGAGCAATTGGAGACTTTGTACGAACGATAATCTTTCCTGAATATTTAGGAAGGATAGATGCATTAGTAAGCTTACCATTCTTCCATGTGATGCTAACCTGATTGCCACCACGAGCTCTGAGTCCTGATACAGAACCTTCTGTCCATACTTCAGGAAGAGCTGGGAGAAGAGAAACAACAGAAAGGTTCTCTTCCTTCATTGAAACTTCGCTCTGCATCAACATCTCTACAATACCTGCTGTTGCACCAAAGTTACCATCAATCTGGAATGGTGGGTGAGCATCGAAGAGGTTAGGGAATGTACGACCATCAGGATGTGACATTGTGTCGTCTCTACCTTCAGATGGAAGGAGTCGGAGCATATTGCTGATAATCTTGAAAGCATGATTGCCATCGAGCATACGAGCCCAGAAGTTAATCTTCCAACCAAGACTCCAACCAGTTGCCTGGTCACCACGCTGGTTAAGTGTAACACCAGATGCCTTCCAAAGTTCAGGAGTAGTATAAGGCGAAATCTGTGCTGAAGGATAAAGACCATAAAGGTGTGAGATGTGACGATGCTCATCGCGTGGGTCGTCGAGGTCTTCAATCCACTCCTGAAGTTGTCCGTACTGACCAACCTTCATAGGAGGAAGTTTAGCGATTGCCTTAGCGAGGATGGTTTGGTATTCTGCGTCTTCGCCCAATATCTTTGCTGCATACATTGCCTGAGAAAGTGCATCGTAAGCAATCTGATTATCCATTGTACAACCAGCTGTAACTGTAGATCTCTTACCACGACCACCATGTTCTGGAGAAACAGATGGAGCAACAAGAAGCATGCCATCGTGCTCAACCATAAAGTCAAGATAGAAATCGGCAGCGCCCTTGATGATAGGGTAGTACTGCTTCAAGAAATCCTTGTCGAGAGTATAGAGGTAATGCTCCCAAATATGAGTTGTGAGCCATGCACCGCCGTTAGGGAACATGCCCCAAGTAGCACCATCAATAGGACCAGCAACACGCCAAAGGTCAGTGTTGTGATGTGCCACCCAACCACGACAACCATACATCACCTTTGCAGTCTCTTTACCAGTTTCGCTAAGGTCGCGAACCAAAGAGAAGAGGGGTTCCGCACATTCTGTAAGTCCACAAACTTCTGCTGGCCAATAGTTCATTTCAGCATTAATGTTGATTGTGTACTTGCTGTCCCAAGGGGCATTCATCTTGTCATTCCAAACTCCCTGAAGGTTTGCAGCCTGACCGCCTGGTTGAGAAGAAGAGATAAGGAGGTAACGACCATAATTAAAAAGGAGAGCTACCATTCCGTAGTCCTTGCTTCCGTAGAACTTATCAAGACGCTGAATGGTTGTGAGGTTCTTGTTTTCTTCTACTGAAGGAAGAGTAAGTTTAACACGATTATACTGTGGTCGGTAAGCAGCAATATGACGCTTGAGGAGTTGTGCATACTTTGTGTTTGCAACAGCCTCGATAATTGCATTTGCCTTTGCAGCCGCATCAC
>DCIW01000211.1 GCA_002317225.1 Prevotellaceae bacterium UBA1716
TCACACAAATCCCTGAAGAACCATAATCTAAAATAAATATAAATATGAATATAGGATTTCAAAAGAACAAGCGTTCCAAGATTCAGAGTAAGACGATGGAGGAGGTTATCGCCATCACTAAGTCGGAGCAGTTGCGAAAACTCTGCTCTGACATAGACGAGGCTCTCAAGGCAGGCGATAACGAAAAGGTCGACGCTCTCAAGAACCAACTCCCAGGAGTGACTTGGAACCGCTCCTACCCAGAAGGTGCACCTCGCAAGAAGGATACAGGTACACCAACCGGTCTCGTAATGCGTGACGACGACTCTTGCGAAACTGAAGAGCAGCTCAACAACCTTATCTGCACGTTCAAGAATCTCGCACTCACCAACGAGTTTGTGAAGAACCACTTGGTTCGTGGTGTGATCTCTCCACGCCGCCACGGAGTACACACTCTCTGGCTCTGGCCCGACGGATGCACATCTATCTCTGATGTGCTCGAACGCATAGCTAAGGAGACGGGACTCGACGACTACGACCACTCTTGCTGCGACAACAGTCGACTCACTTTCCTCGTAAGCGACGACAGAGTATTTTATGTCAGCGATATGCTCTACCATACCGATGCCGCTGCCGAACTCCAGACTAAGCAGGAAGTGCTTGGCAAGAAGACTCTCATGCGCAAGAAGAAGGTGGAGAAGGCGACTGCACCAGCTGTAGAGCAGAGCGAAAAGACCGAAAAGGCTCATGATATTTCGTACCCTCTCACCTACAACGACATTGCTTACGATAGCATTATCAGCGCACTCGTGAAGAAGATTTGCAGCAAGAAGCAACTTGATGCTTTCGGCAATCCGAGTCAGGGCAACCGCCACCTCACATGGCTCAAGTGCTGCTCGCATCTCCGCACTATCTGCGACAATAATCCCTCGTGGCTCTACCAACTTGCTCCTCAGTGGGCGTTCGACAGTCCGGGCAACGATGTGATGCAGACTTGTGTCGATGCTTGCGAAGAGAAGATGACATACGGCATTTCGAAGGTGCTTCAGGGAGTGCTTGCAAACCTTGAATCAGAGACATTTGTAAAGGATGAGAGTGGTAAAGTCACTTTCGAATCATGGCTTGAGAATTTCAACAAGAACCATAAGGCACCAGCCCTCCCTCCTGTACTCAGCACTATCATGAAGGGAATGCCCGAACCATACTTCCAGTCGGCTCTCGCACATCTTATCTGTATGTTTGGCAGCATCTGTTTCTCTAAGGTAAGAGCTCGCTATCTTGACGGCAAAATAAAGGCTCCAAACCTCCAAGTAATTATAGAAGCGCCATCACAAAGTGGAAAAGGAAATTTTAAGTCGCTCTACGATGATCTCTTTTCTCGAGTGAAGAAGAATGACGAGGTGAAGCTCACCATCGAAAACGAGTGGAAGCAGAGGGCTGAAAAGAAGCAGGGCGTGAAGGAACTCGAGGACCGTCCACACTTCGTGATGCAGACTGCAGGTATCAACATCTCCGCAACAAAGCTTATGGACATCCTGAACGATAATCATGACGTGCATCTCTATGTCTTTGAGGAAGAGATTCTGACTGCCCGACGTGAACTCCGCAAGTCTTACGGTCTCTCTTACGACCATATCCGTAAGGCGTTCGACAATGGCGATGTGTATCAAAACAACAAGTCGGCACAGTCGAGTACGGGTCGTTTCAGAGTGTTTCTCAACTATACCTTCACCGGTACTGTGGAAGACACTGATCGATTTATCAAGGGCGAGATTGAGGGCGGTACTGCCAACCGTATCATGTGGTGCGTTATCCCAGAACAGAAGCGTGAGGGATATTTGGTTAGGCTTCCTGAAGGTGACGAACTCGACGAGATCCGCAATAAGATTGACGAGTGGGTAGCAGACTATACCTACTATCAGGACGACGAGGGCACCGACATCATTCGTGATGAGATAGAGATCAATCTTGATTATCTGCTCCAACCCCTCAACGAATGGAATCTCATGCAGTGGGACTATGGCGAACTGCAGAAGAACCACGCTCGTAAGACTGTTCGCTATCGCTATGCACAGATGGGATTCATTGCTGGTATGGTGGCACATCTGATGTGGGGCTGTCCTGATGCAAAGGACAAGAAGACTCGACAGAATGTGATTGACCTCGCCCGCTACTTTGCCACAATGGGCATTGAGCGATATCTGCATAAGTACGGCGATGATCAGAACGAAATCCATAAGCAGAGCAAGAAGAAGGAGGTTAAGAAGGACAACAAGACTCCGCTCGACTATGTCGGTCTTAATTTCACAAAGGATGATCTCCAGGCCGCTCTCAAGCGTTGTGGTATCAAGTCACCAATCCGTATTGTCATCCACAGATACAAGAAGCAAAATATCATCGTGGATACGAAAAACGGAAAGTACAGAAAGAATGTATAGCCCCTATAATGGGGGCATACCTTCGAAAAATATAAATCATTATAATATATTATAATTATGGAAATTACAGGCAGAATTACACAGATTGGTAGCATCTTTAAAGCTACATCGGCAAAGAATGGCAATGACTTCGTGAAGCGTGATATTGTGATTTCATGCAACGAAGATTACTACTCCCGCGACGGTATTCACAAGGAGGTGAAAAATGAATTGGTTTTTACACTTCTTTATGAGATGGCGGAGAATTTCAGTCTCGAAAAAGGCGCAAATGTAAAGCTCTACTATTCATCATCGGTTATGGATTATAACGGCAGATTTTACGAAACGAAGACTGTACGCAACATTCACATTGTGGCACAAGCTTGAATATAGTACATAATACCGCTTGCAAAAACATTTAAATGATTTGCATAAAGTTCTTAAATCTTTTAATCAAATCACCCAATAGTTTTCATCGAAACTATTGGGTGTTTTTTTGCGTTTACTACCCGCCAGGACACCCCCTTTGGGTGCTGGGGGGCCCTATGGTTCCCCAAGGTAATCAAATATAATGCGAATCTGTCTGCGAGTGAAGAATTTCTGCTTAGGGCGGTATCCTGCTTCGTAGAGTCGGTGCATTGTGTGGTCATCATGTTTGAGCCAATCGAGGAGGCGATTTGTAGCACTATGCGGTGTGAGGTCTGGTGCATAGTAAAGTGCAAGTTCTCTTTTTGAGATAGATGATGGGATGTCGAATGCGTTTTTCATAAAAATGAGAAAAATATGTTATTGGTTCATAATTACTGTTTTATATCATTTGCAATATTTTATCTATGCCATTTGCAATATTTTACCTATTTTTCATTTTTGGCATTAAGCCATTTTAAGAACACCTCCGCGTGTTCATTTTTAGCAACAAAGAAAATTAATTATTTGTTGCATTATATTATAAATAAATGTATGCTGCATTCATAATATATATAATATAAAATGCGAAATAATAAATTATTTTTGTTCGCCGAAAAATAATGACAAAGTCATTTACGAAAATCGCTAACCTTTAGCTCGA
>DCIW01000179.1 GCA_002317225.1 Prevotellaceae bacterium UBA1716
CATTGTGCTGGAGTTTTTCCTGTGAGTGATTTGAAGAATCGTACGAAGTGCTGGGGATATTCAAAACCTAAGCGTTGGCTTACCTGACTTACGCTCAGAGTGTCTGATTGTAGCAGTTCTTTGGCACGCTGAAGCAGTCGGTCATTGATGAGATCCTTGGCTGTGCGACCTGTCTCGGTCTTGACGAGTGTGCCGAAGTAACCGTTGGAGAGGCAGCATTTGTCAGCAAAGTAGGCAACGGTAGGGAGGCCTTCATGCTCTGTTTTCTCTGCAATGTATTCATCAAGAAGTGAGAGGAACTTCTTTACTACCGAGTGGTTAATCTCCTCACGTGTGATGAACTGGCGGTCGTAAAAGCGGAGGCAATAGTTCAGCAGCAGTTCGATGTTGCTGACTATCAGTTCGCGAGAATGGCTGTCGATCGCGTGATGCAGTTCCTGCTCAATCATATCGACTACCTGTCGGAATACAGCAATCTCTGATGGTGAGAGGTGAAGTGCCTCGGTACTGGTATAGTCAAAGAACTCGTATCGACGAATATTTGCCCCAAGGTGTGTGCGATTGAGGAAGTCGGGGTGGAAGAGTATTCCCACACACTTAGGTTGAATTGTAGGGTCAACCAGTTTCATGTCCACCTGCTGACCTGGCGCAAAACTCGTAACAGTCATCTCGTCGAAGTCGTATGGAGTTCGACCATACGAGATGGTGCATCCCTTCGTTTCCTTCAGCCAAAGTCCATATACACCATAGTGATACCGAAGTTCTTCCGGCATCTCTGTGCGTCTATTCAGATGAACCACCGTAATAAGTGGGTGCAGGGTCTCAATTCCGAAATGGTCATTCACCTGCTGTATGGTGTTGTAATAAATGTGTTGCATAATTATTTGTTCACCTCATTATACTGTTCATCCGTCACAGGCTCCAGCCACTCATTGCTCTCTTGACCTTCAGTCTTTACATGCGTAGCGATATGCTGAAACCAAGAGTCAGCAGCTGCACCATGCCAATGCTTCACTCCTTCGGGTATGTCGATTACTGTACCTGCAGTCATAAGGATAGCAGGTTTGCCCCATTCCTGATACCATCCCTTACCAGAAACACAGATGAGTATTTGTCGTGCTCCGTGATGGATGTGCCAGTTGTTGCGGCAACCGGGTTCAAAGGTCACGTTGCTCATTGGCAGAACGGTCTTCTCTCCTTCACCGAGATTGGCAGGCTTGAGAGGATTGAGATAACTCTCTCCAATGAAATATTGAGCATAGTTCACGTTGCTTGCACCCTTCTCGAAGTCGCTCTTGAGCGTATAGCCCTCTGCATCAAGCCAAGTACAAAGTTCGTTCACTTGCTCCTGCGTATTGCCCATATTCACCGCACCAGCCTTGTGAGCAGCTAACTGAGGTGCAACACCTTTCATTCCGCTCAAAGCGGCCACCGTAACCAGTTCGCGATCAGCATCATTCAACTGATCTCCGGCAAAAATATCACCAAAGAGATGCGCCTTCAGATAATAGTCATCCTGCGGACAGAAATCGTAGGTGAAAGGTTTTCCACCACACAATCTTGTCTGAACCTCAGTACCATTACGCAAAGCCTTCTCTGCATCGTCCCATTCCGTAGGGCGAACGAAAGGTTTGCCTTCAATCCAATGTGAAGTTTCAGAAGGTTTCAAAGTTTCAGAAGGTTTCAGGTTTTCTGGTGAAGATGTAATTACCTTCTGCAACACCCCCAACGCATTCAGCGAACGAGGAAATCCCGTGTAAGCATAGAGTTGCGAGAATGCCTCTTTTAGTTCATTTACTGTTACGCCCTTGTCGAGAGCATCTGTTATGGCAATCTCCAATCGCACGAGGTCACCCTGAGCCTCCAATGCAGCGCAAGCCGCAAGCGCCTTCTGTCTATCTGTCAAAGTCTGTCCCATAGTTGTCACTGTTATTGCTGCTCCGAGGAGCAAAGTAAGTATTCTTCTCATATTTGTTTACCCGAAATATCGTATTTCTCGTTGATGATTACCTGCCCATTTTTAGCCTGACGCTTTGAGGGTTTTGCTTGAGAGACATCAGCTTTTATCGCTTTAACAGCAGTAGAAATAGATAGGTTCGCAAAACCGATTTTTGTCAGCCATGAACTGATCATCGACGAGGCATTGCTTACTTGCGATGATTTTATCCAAAGGCTTTCGTTCATGTACTTACCATCGGGTATAAGTCGCTTGAAATCAGCCACAAGACTGCTGATACCGCTTGAAGCACTTGAAGCAACGAGACCTACATTCTTACCTGCCATCTTTGCACCATTGTGGAAGAGGAAAGTCTGCATAGGTGCTGCCATCTGACTCCACCACAGCGGTGTGACGATGATGATGTTATCATACTGAGCCACATCGACATTTACTTCCTTGATGGCTGGATAACTGCTCTCGCTCGAAGGGTTGTTTCGTATTGCAGAAATGAGTGAAGAACCGATAGCATAATTGTTGGCAGCATAGTCAAGTCCTTCCTCAGCAGGCTGAATCTCGACAATGTCGCAACTCACTTGCTTGCCCATTTCTGTGGCAATCGTCTTGCAGTTGTTCGTGAAACTATAGTAAGCTACAAGAGTCTTACCGTTCGTGATTTTCCCATCAGCCGACTCTTGCGACTGAGATTCATTGCTACATGCCGCCATAACACTAATGATGGCTAACATTGATAACAGGGTAGAGAATAAACGCTTCATAATTGTCTATTTTTTGAGGTTTAACTTTTCGGTTGCAAAAGTACTACCTTTTATTATAATACCCGTTACCTCAATTTTGGGAAGAATTACCTGAATTTCGGAAAGTGATGCGCGTATAGTTGGCTTCTTATTTCCTGAACAACTTCTTCTTTAGCCATTCACATACAGGTTCATCATTTTCAAAGAAAACTTATAGAACTTTATAACTGATTTGTCTTTAGTTTGAATTATTCATGGAGTTAAAGGACAAATGTACTTAACTTGGGTTTAAATATGAAAAGAAAGTAACGTCTTTAACTTCCTTAACTTCTATAACTTTTTTAACTTCCTCATGAATAATATAGGTTAGAATGCTACAACTCAGCAATCAATTCCTCCACATCACATTTCTTTGTTGCCCAACTTGTAACAAAGCGTACCGTAGTCTCACTCTCGCCTCGAGTGCCCCATACTTCAAAACTGCTTGTCTTCGAGAGTCTGTCCATGACATCATTCGGAAGAACGAAGAACTGCTGGTTTGTGGGTGAGTCGAGATATAGTTTGTATCCTTTATCCACAAATCCCTTCTTTAGCAACATTGCCAATTCAATAGCATGACGTGAGATTTTCAGATAGAGATCATCAGCGAATAGGGTAGAGAACTGAACACCAAGCAACCTGCCTTTAGCCATCAATGCACCATGCTGCTTGATGAGAGGGAAGAAATGCTTCAGCAGGCCTTTCTTTGCAACAACACTTTCTCCGAATAAAGCACCAACCTTTGTACCTCCTATATAAAAGATGTCACAGAGGTCAGGCAAATCGCTCAACGTGATGTCGCACTCATCTGATGCAAGACCATAACCAAGTCTTGCACCATCGATATAAAGAGGTATGTCAGCCTTAGTGCAGATATCATGAAGCTGTGTCAACTCATCCTTAGAGTAAAGCGTGCCATACTCAGTCGGAAAACTGATATAGAGCATTCCCGGTGCCACCATGTGTTCGTATGTCTCATCAGCGTAGAAATTGTCTATGTACGACTTCAATTCCTTGGCACATACCTTTCCATCGTGCGAAGGCAGCGTGAGAACCTTATGCCCACACGACTCGATAGCTCCCGACTCATGAACATTGATATGAGCAGTCTCTGCTGCGAGAACACCCTCATGGCGCATCAGCAGTGCATCAATGACCGTAGAATTTGTCTGAGTGCCGCCGATAAGGAAATGAATGTCTACATCGTCCGTACCAACAGCCTTGGCTATCAGCCTTTTTGCTTCAGCACAGTACTTGTCAGAACCATATCCCGTAGTCTGCTCCAGATTAGTCTCCATCAGTCGCTGCATCACCTGTGGGTGGCAGCCTTCCATATAATCAGAATCAAAATGTTTCATATTTTTATTGTTAGATTGAAGGATATTGGATGTAACCATAGTTATATTTTAGAAATCAATAGTCTAGTAATCATCGCAGGAAAAACAGATATGATTATCCATCCAATCAACATAAAGAGATACCATGCCTCCGTCGATGCATCTGCTTGGAAAAAAGAGATGAGCAGATATGAACATAATGGAATAATATTGCCCAAGTATAATGATAAGAACATAGATTTCACTTTGCGCTTTGTATATAACAAAGACGAGATTATACCTGCTATACATGCGTTGACTATAAAGGTTCCCATGATGATTGGGGAACTAAACCAATTGGCACCCGATATTAAAAGCCATATTAGGCAACAGACGATTCCTGTTGAGATGCTGCACAGCAAAGATGCAATGAATATTTTTCTAAACATATAATAAGTTTGAATTCTGATTTACTTCATTTTTTTTCGGAATAAAGATATTCGGTAAGGGAAAGACCAGAAGAAGAGATTGTTTAATTGTCTATTCATAATTTAGCTGTTATATACCATTTGATCCACAGAGCAATCACAAGAAGCACCAAAGCAGCTTCCCAAAGCCAATATCCTATGTATAAGGTCTCAACTTGTTCGACATGGCCAGCTTCATCCGATAAGATATCTCTATTCCAAATAAATAGAAGTCCTAAGATTGCGGCAAGGGTGCTCATGATAAGAGTGAATATTGAAGGGCAATATTTTTTAGTGCAGGCTTTTACCATAGCCATCCAAAACAATGTGATAAGATAGATAGGATTGGCACACCAGGTGTAAAAATTGGTCTCTCCTATTAAATACCATCCGAAAAGGTTCATCCAAATACCTTGATAGTATTGGGCGTCGTTATTAGAAGTACTATAAACCGGGAAAATATGCGCTAATATATAGCAGATAATGCTTAGTATTATCAATATTTTGAATATGTTCCTTTTCATATTTGTTGATGGTTATTCTGTTTTTAAGATTGACTACAACTTTGCTCGTAATGTTCTCCTCCATATGGGTTCTCGCCCAAGTAATCTTGTTTGAACGTTAGCTATAACTCAGATATATATTTCTAACTACAAACTTCTCCCGAATCCCCCAAAAAGAGGAAATAAGGAGGTTATAAATTGTTTTGGGGCAAAGATACATATTTTTTCTTGAAAAATGCATCTTTGCCCCAAAATAGTTATCAAAAATGAATGCTTTTATTTCCCAAACCACTTCTACTCCTTTATTCTTACTATCCAACAAGGGGATAAATAAACCGATGGATCTTAGGCTAAATACATAAAAAAAGTCGATTAATTAACATGGGCGACAATTATAAAGAGATGAAATGTATGCTGAATTGAATAACGTAATTAGGTAGGCATAATAGAACAGTATCATGATATTCTTCTTGAGAATCTGCTGATTAGTTG
>DCIW01000015.1 GCA_002317225.1 Prevotellaceae bacterium UBA1716
TTGAGCAATGCAAGTCCGTGAACGATAGCAAGAAACTCACCAATATTGTTTGTTCCCCACACAGGACCAAAGTGGAAGATTTCCTTGCCTGTACGAAGATAGACACCACGATATTCCATCATGCCAGGATTGCCGGAGCAAGCGGCATCAACGGCGATGGAGTTGTTGATGGCTGCTTCAGGAAGAGTGAAAGTAGTTTGAGCAGGCGAATTATTTTCTTTTTGCTCGCTTTCCTCGCTTGCACCTTTGTGCTCAACATCTTCTGCTTCGGCCTTCCCTTGTTGGCCTTGCACAAGCTGAGCACTGCACCCCGAATGTTCAGAATCGATACTCAATCGATTCTTCCATTCGTCATACCCCAACTCAAATGCCTCTTCAGCCTCTTCTTCAGTCTTAAACGACTTATACAGAGCACCAGGGAAGCCCTTAACAGCCTCCTGGCAAGCCTCCCAAGTGGTATAGACACCATCCTCAGCACCATTCCAAACTACATAAAATTTCTGCTTAGCCATATTACTTGAAACCTTAAACCTTAAACTTGAAACCCTTCACCCTTACTTAGCCAAAGCTGTACAAATACTCTCTTGCAAACTCTTTCCCACACTCAATCCACCAAGATTATTTACCATTACAGCAAAAGCCATGAAATGACCGTTGCTTGCAGTGAAATAGCCCGCAAGAGTCGAAGTGTCGTTGAGTGTACCAGTCTTCGCGCGTACATTATTATATAAAGGACCGGTCTTCATGCGTTTTGAGAGAGTGCCATCAATACCCGCAATCGGCAGGTTCTCGTAGATAGAAGGAAAGATATCCGGATTCTTGTAGTCATAGCGCAAGAGGTCGACAAGTACATCTGACGAACACTTGTTAGAATAAGACAAGCCACTACCATCCTCGATGATATATTGCTGAGCACTGTCCGTTACCTGACTCACCATCCTACGCACTTTCTCCTTACAATTCTCGTAAGTCCAACCGCCATTTCGTCCCATTCCACAGAGATTTTGGAGCACACATTCGGCATAACCGTTATCACTCTTCTTGAGCATAACATTCAGAATCTTGTTGACTGGAGTGGCAATAGTAGCAAGACACCAACCACGAGCAAGTGGTTCGGCAGAAGAGCCGAAAGGTTCAGCCGAAGAGAAAACAATACCCTTCTGTACCAAACTCGAATACAAGTTCTCTGCAAAATACTTCGGCACGTCCTTCACCTTCTTCACATCGAGTTTTACACGATTGTCAGCAATGATACGTCCATCAATAGAGTCGATTTTCAACGACTGAATCTTCTGGGCAAACTGTTCAATATCAACGGTCTGAAGAGTTGGGTCGAACGAACCGCGAATGCATATATCACCTTTCAAGTACCTACGTCCGACACTATCAGTAGCCACGTTTCCATCCACATACAACTGAGTGCGGAATTCGTAGTCGCGACTGAGATTATTGAGTAAGGTAGTAGCCACAAAAAGTTTTTGGGTACTCGCCGGCTTAAGCATCTTCTGACCATTATAACGGTAGATGACAGAGTCGGCAGTAAGGTCCATAATGCTATAACCTACCGAATATCTCTGCTTTTTCACCAACTGCGTAATAGAGTCAAGTCTATGCTGCATTGTTTTCACCCACAATTCATTAGGACTAAGTGTCACAGAGTCCGTCTGCGCACTTAGTCCTAACAATATGAATGTAGATAGTATAAATAAAATTATTCTTTTCAAGAGCAATGATTTTTCAATAAATACTTCTTTCATCCTCCCCTTTTAGGGTTGGAGGCTTTACATTCTTTCAGGCATTTCGATACCGAGCAATCCCATACCAAGGGCAGAAACCTTAGCTACTGCTTTCGCGAGAGAGAGACGGAATGCCTTGAGGTCTGCGTTCTCTTCACCAAGGATAGTGAAATCGTGATAGAACTGGTTGAACTCCTTTGTGAGCTCGTAGCAGTAGTTACAGATAGTAGAAGGGTTGTAGTCTGTACCAGCCTGACGAACTGCTGTAGCAAACTGGTTGAGTTTCTGGATGAGTTCTGTCTCCTTGGTTGAGATAGAGATGTTGGTTGGGAGTTCTGCAGGAATCTCAATTCCCTTCTCCGCTGCCTTACGGAGAATGCTCTGAATACGAGCATAAGTATACTGGATGAAAGGACCAGTATTTCCGTTGAAGTCAATACTCTCTTCTGGGTTGAAGAGCATATTCTTACGAGCATCAACCTTGAGGATGAAGTACTTGAGTGCTCCAAGACCAACCTTACGAGATACTTCGCGAGCTTCATCTTCAGGCATGTCAAGTTTCTTCATCTTATCAGCACTTGCTGTGTAAGCATCTTCAATCATAGAAGCCATCAAGTCGTCAGCATCAACTACTGTACCTTCACGGCTCTTCATCTTACCGTTTGGAAGTTCGACCATTCCGTAAGAGAAGTGTACGAGGTCCTTACCCCACTTGAAACCAAGTTTGTCAAGGAGGATAGAGAGTACCTGGAAGTGGTAGTTCTGCTCATTACCAACCACATAAATCATCTTGTCGATTGGGAAGTCTTGGAAACGGAGTTTTGCAGTACCGATATCCTGAGTCATATATACTGATGTACCATCGCTGCGGAGGAGGAGTTTCTCATCAAGACCTTCAGCATTGAGGTTGGCCCAAACCGAACCATCCTCACGACGATAGAAGAAACCCTTGTCAAGACCTTCCTGAACCTTATCCTTACCCTCGAGATAAGTCTCTGATTCGTAGTAAATCTTGTCAAAGCTTACACCCATCATCTTGTAAGTCTCATCGAATCCAGCATAAACCCACTCGTTCATCTTCTTCCAAAGACCACGAACTTCAGGATCATTCTGTTCCCACTTCACGAGCATATCGTGAGCCTCAACGATAAGTGGAGATTCATTCTTAGCCTTAGCCTCTGCAGCCTCTTCGTCCATACCTTCAGCGATGAACTTAGCCTTGAGTTCCTTAACCTCTTCGCGGTAATGCTTGTCAAATGCTACATAGTAGTCACCAATGAGGTGGTCGCCCTTCTTGCCTGATGATTCTGGAGTTTCACCATTACCATACTTGAGCCAAGCAAGCATAGACTTACAGATGTGGATACCACGGTCGTTGACGATATTAGTCTTCACAACCTTGTTACCATTTGCCTCAACAATACGAGCGAGGGCAGAACCAAGGAGGTTGTTACGAACGTGACCAAGGTGGAGTGGTTTGTTAGTATTTGGAGAAGAGTACTCAATCATCACAAGAGGACTCTCTTCTGTAACTGGAGTGAAACCGAACTTCTCCTCATTGTTCACCTTATTAAGGAGAGTAATCCATGGAGCATCACTGATGACAAGATTGAGGAAACCCTTAACTACATTGAACTTAGTAACTACATCGCCCAAGTTGTCAACGAGATACTGACCGATTTCAGCACCAGCCTGTTCAGGAGCCTTGCGTGCTGCCTTTACGAATGGGAAAACAACTACTGTGAGATGGCCTTCGAATTCAGCCTTTGTCTTTTGAAGTTGAACCTGTTTTGGTTCAGCATCGACGCCGTACAAAGCCTTTACTGCTGCCTGTACGCCTGCTATGATTTTTTCTTCTATAGTCATAATAAAATTGCAATTTGGGTGCAAAGATACGAAAATTAATTAAGAATTAAGAATTTAGGATTAAGATTTAGCAATTAACAATGAACAATTAACTAAGAAACAATGAAAAGGCGGCCTTCTGTCACAGAAAACCGCCCTCGGAACCAATAAAATTAAAGTGTTCAAAAATATATAGTAGAAAGAGAGACTTATCTTCTACCTGCAGTGACACCACCGCGTGAACCACCACCTGAGTTGCCTCCGGCACGTGAACTGCTGCCTGAGCTGCTGCCACCACTTCTTGTGCCGCTGAACGAGCCACCGCTGCGTGAACTGCTGCCGTACGAACTGCTACTGCTACGTGAACTATTGCCGTATGATGAGCTACCACTGCGTGAAGGAGTGTTGCCGTATGATGAGTTGCCGCTGCGTGAAGGGTTGTTGTTGTATGAGCCACTTCCATAAGAGCCATTTCCGTATGAGTTGCCACGACTTGAACTCTGTACATTGCCCTGGCTACGTGAATTACCTGGACCGTTTGTACCTGCACCGCGATTCATATCTGGCTGACCACCGATATTTCCACCGCGATTCACATTAGGCTGTCCACCCATGTTGCCACCGCGATTCACATTAGGCTGACCACCCATGTTGCCACCATGATTCATATTAGGCTGACCACCCATATTTATACCATGATTCATGTCTGGCTGACCACCACGGAAACCGTTATTGCCGTGATTTCCACCAATTTGGTTTGGACGAGCACCCCAACCTGCCATACCTGGTCCGCGATCACCTATACCACGATTTGGACGCATACCAGCGAAGAAGTGTCCACCGCGATAGTTATCATAGTAGCGAGGAGTGTTGAAGTAATAGTGTCCGCGATCCCAGTCGTGCATATAGATGCCGAAGTGCCATCTGCGGTTTTCAAATACGATTGGACGATAGAAGTAATCGTAAGTCATAATGCGAGACCAAAGTGCATCGCCGAGAAGCATCTGGAGTGCGAAGTCACGCTCAGCGCAGATTGACATATAGTCATCATATCGATAACCGAGAGCTATATCATCAAGATATTCATTGATGGCATAGATGTAGTCGTAGTTGATACGGTAGATGTCATCGAGCAAGAGTGGCGAATTAATGCCGAGAGTATATGCCATACGGTCGGTGAGGAAACGAGCATTGTTACGCATTGCGTTGTAGTTCATTGGCTGAGCTACCATTGCTGTGCTAACGAGCATCATGATGCCTACGAGTAAAGTCTTAATAGTCTTCATATCTTTCTATATTTTTTGAGTTTATAATTCTGTTGTTTTCTTTCGACGCTGCAAAGTTAAGCAAAAAATATTCCCCTCGCAAAGGTTGTTTTCCTAAATGCGAGGGGATTTCCCCTATTATTGTAAATTAAGAATGAAGAAATGAGGATTGGAGGTGGAGATTTGTAAGAATATTGTTGAGAATAGGTTATTATTCTTCTGATTCATCATCAAAGATGCCTGCGTTCTTGCACTGGAAAAAACTTGCACCAAACCAAACTGCAAAGATGAGTCGCAATAAGATTGGCATATCAACAGGGAATACTACCATGATCAAGGCAACAATAAGGTTGAGGATGCAAAGAGCCTGATGAGGAGTTACTGTCTCTTCCATTACTGCAGAGAAGATGTCTGCTACGTTTTCTGAGAAACTCTGATTTGCTTCGATGTTCTTCTTTACGAGAACTTGCTGATAATTCTTTTCCATATATCCGTGTACGTTTATTAAGTTTATAACTTTGCCATTTTTCTTTTGACGATGCAAAGATACACGGATCAGGTGTCACATTATGACACTTGTAATTTCTTTTTTTAGTTTTTCACTAAATTTTCTTGTATTTCTTCAATTTTTTCCTTCAAATATGCCTTGAAGTCCTCGTTTCCCAGCACTTCTATGTCCGAAGCGAGTCCTAACACAAATCGGCCGATACCCTGATAATTGCATACTCGGCAATAAAAAATCCAGTGTTTTTCTCCGTCCTCAATAAAGATTTTCTTTGCTATGCCGTATTCTTCCATCAGTATTCTTCGAGTAAGGAAACCGACTCTCAACTTCACTCTATATTCTTCTTCGCCCGAGAAACCAAACATGTCTGTGAAGTAATTAGTGTGCTGACTCTGGCATTCCCATGCATCATCAAGTAACTTCACATGATGAATGCGGGCAATCTTGAATGTCTTACATATTCCAGAACTAACCTCAAAGCATCGCACTTCGCCCCTTGAAGGAATCACACGATAAGCCTCGACCAGGCGGTCGCTCTCAGTCTGACTATGA
>DCIW01000212.1 GCA_002317225.1 Prevotellaceae bacterium UBA1716
AGATAAATATAATATAAATTAACTATTTTTAATAGACACTAGTGATCGCAGATAAAAATGAAGAATATAATCTATTTCTTTTATTTCATCAAGACCAGCAACTGGCCAAGGTTGAAGAAACATACCAACTACGTATGCTCTCAATTCCATATCGGGAAAACAAAACTCATCCTTGATATAGTCAAGTCTGCACTGAAGTATGGAATAGCCTTCCACGAGTATTTCTATTATGGATTCTGGCAAAAAAACGACAAGCAGAGGTCAGAATATGCTTCTATGGGATTTATGTATAGATATCAGAAAAAGATGAATCCTATTGATAAACGAGATGTTCTGGCTGATAAAAATAGATTCGACAAAGCGTATGCAGAATTTATCAGAAGAGATATGATGAATCCAATATCATCAAACATTGATGATATTAAAAAGTTCTTGGAAGGAAGAAATAAAGTGGTGTTGAAATCATCAACTGGTGGTGGAGGCAAGAATGTGGAAATTATTAAGTTAGATGCTGATGTAACCCCTCAATCAATTCAAGATGAAGCAATAGCAAGAAAGTTCGATATTATGGAGGAGTTTGTGCAACAGCATGAAGATTTACAAAGACTTTCTCCGAATAGTTTAAACACCGTTCGTTTTATCACCCAACTCAAAAATGATGGTACTGTCGATATCATAGGTTCTAGTCTTCGAATGGGGGTCTATAAAAATACAGACAACGCTTCATCTGGTGGCATTATATGTAAAATCAATATTGAAACTGGAAAACTCGAATCCAATGCCTATTCATTCGAGATAACCAATCCATTGTATGAAGCACATCCGGTTTCAGGTGTCAAACTTATCGGTTTCCAGGTTCCGCATTGGGAAGCAGTCAAAGAGATGTGTTTCAAGGCTGCTGCAAAATATCCTGACAACAAATGTGTGGGATGGGATGTGGCAATCAAACAAGATGGACCACTCCTGATTGAAGGAAACCACGACTGGGGGGCTCGTGTGTGGCAAATGCCTGCCGGAAAGGGTATGAGAAAAGTACTTGAGAAATATTTGTAGAATACAATTCATAAACATACAGCATTATGAAAACAATATTAGTAACAGGTATCGGTGGACTAACTCCTCGTTCAATCACCGGTATAATAAGAGAGAACCATCCTGATTATAAGATTATTGGTTGCGATATTGATAAGAAAGCCATTGGCTTTTTTATGAAGGGACTTGTTGATGAGTATTTCATTGCTCCTCGTTGCAATACTCCCGAATACTTCCCTTGGATTGAGAAAATAGTCAAAGAGAAAAATATTGATTATGCCTTTGTGCAACCTGAGAGCGAGATTGTTGCCTGGGGTGATTATTTTGACAAGAACGGCAAGTACCCTTGTCCTGTCTTTATGGGCAGCAAACTGCTCAGCGAATCGCTGAAAGACAAAGCCATTATGGCAGAACTGCTGAAGGGGACTGAGTTCATTCCAAAGACCATCAAGGTGACTCAGGATAATCCACGTTATGAGGATGTCGAGAAGGAGATTGGCTTTCCTTGCTGGATTCGTGCAACCAATGGAACAGGTGGACTCGGTTCGTTGAAACTAGATGACCTTAGCAGTTACAAGAGTTGGCTTTTCATCAATAACTTCATCAATGAGTTCACTGTTAGTGAGTTCCTGACGGGTCGTCATCTTGCCAACGAGATGCTCTATTACAATGGCGAGTATGTGAAGGGTGCTGCTCTGGAGTGCGCTGAATATGTGATGGCAAGCACTGCACCTTCTCACGTAACGGGCAATACTCATTTTGCGAGATTTCTGAACGAAGACCGTATCAACGAGTTCTGCGACCGTTGCATCAAGTATCTTGAGAAAAAGCTCGGCGTTCCTGCACACGGTATATTATCTTTCGACCTGAAAGAGGACAGCAACGGCAATATGAAGGTGACAGAGGTGAACATCCGTCACATGGCATACGCAGGAGTGATGGCGCACGTTGGTTTTGACCTGATTGAAGACACAATCAAGATTATGGAAGATGGCAATTGCGACAGAGTCGAGCGAGACCAGTATCACCACTATGACAAGCCATATATCTTCCTTCGTGATGTTGATGTTGAACCAATCGTGCTGGAGAGCGAAGCCGTGTTTGATGATCCAAAAGCAGTGATAAATGTATAAGTACGTAAAGCGCTCATTCGATTTCCTGTTCTCATTATTAGTTCTCACCTGTCTTAGTCCTTTCCTTTTAATCATAACATTGTGGCTCCATATTGCAAACAAGGGAGCCGGTGCATTCTTCTTTCAACCACGTCCCGGTAAAGACGAAAAGATATTCAAGGTCATAAAGTATAAATCTATGACCGATGAACGAGATGCAGAGGGCAACCTGCTGCCAGATGCTCAGCGATTGACCAAAGTAGGACGCTTTGTTCGTGCAACATCAATCGACGAACTGCCCCAGTTCATCAATGTGCTGAAAGGCGATATGGCATTGATCGGTCCTCGTCCCTTGCTCGTTGAATATCTGCCATACTATACGGAACGAGAAGCATTAAGACACACGGTGAGACCTGGAGTAACAGGATACACACAAGTCCACGGACGCAACAACCTCTCGTGGGACAAGCGACTTGAGATGGATGTATATTATGTGGAGCATCTATCATTCAAGACAGACTTTATGGTTTTCTGGCAAACCGTAGTAAACGTCTTATCTCACAAAGACGTTCAGGTGATAACTGGAGACCAGAAGACAAGCAAACTCAGTCAGCAAAGACAACCTCAGCGATGAATTTTCTAAGAGACACTTCTTTTGAAGCTGAGTTCGGAGAATGGAAAGTGGTAGCAGGCCATCCCGAAAAAAGTTTCATAACGGAGTATATCGAAGCCTACGACAAAGACTTCTACATTCCACTCTCGACAAGGGTGAATATGGAAGCGTTTTCTCAAAAACTCAGCGATTTATCTACGACATTCTTTGTGGTGAAAGATGGTGTTGTAGGGGGCTTGATATGCTCATACTTCTATCAACCAGAAACGAAGAAAGGCTTCATTACGCTTGTCCATACTAAACACGAGAATAGAGGGCAACATCTATCTGTCTATTTGCTTGATGCGTTGAAACAGTTTGCTGTAGAGAATGGATTTGAATGTGTGGATTTATTTGTTTCGAAGCAACAAGTTGCCGCATATAACTTGTATTTGAAGCATGGGTTTGAAATGGTGGAAGAAGGAGAGAATGGAAGATGTGCGATGAGATGGAAAAAGTCGTATGCTGAATTCAAGTAATCAAGGCTCTATAACGAATCGTGTGGGTAGTCAAGTTTCAGTTTGCCGGAAATGAAGTAGATCATGTGGATGAAGT
>DCIW01000001.1:0-2000 GCA_002317225.1 Prevotellaceae bacterium UBA1716
GTATTCGTAGGACATTACTCTTGTGAAAGTGCTGGCGACTATGCTTCAGGCACTAACCATACACTCCCAACGAGCGGTTATGCCAAGGCATATAGTGGTGTCAATCTCGACTCATTCTGTCGTAAGGTGACATTCCAGAATCTCACAGCAGAGGGTGTAAAGAATATCGGTCATGCAGTCGAACTTATGGCTGAAGCAGAAATGCTCGATGCCCACAAGCAAGCCATGACCTTCCGTCTCTCCTCCCTCTCCAACTAATTCCACCACAAAGTGTCTATAACTCATAAATTTAATTTATGATCATGAAACCACTATCCGAACTTACCCGCCCCAATATCTGGGCACTCAAACCATACTCCTGTGCTCGTGATGAGTTCAAAGGCTTCAAGGCAGATGTCTTCCTCGATGCCAACGAAAACCCACACTCAGCACCCTACAACCGCTACCCTGACCCACTTCAGGAAGAAGTGAAGGCAATGATTGCTCCTCTCAAGGGTATTCCTACACAGAATATCTTCCTTGGCAATGGTTCTGACGAAGCGATTGACCTTCCATATCGCATCTTCTGTCGTCCGGGAGTTGATAATGTCGTAGCAATCGACCCAACTTACGGAATGTACGAAGTATGTGCTGATGTGAATGATGTGGAATACCGCAAGGTGTCGCTTGGAGAGAATTTCCAACTCGATCCAGACAAACTCCTTGCTGCATGTGATGAAAATACCAAGATCATCTTCATCTGCAGTCCAAACAACCCTACAGGCAATGCTTTTGAAACAGAGAAGATTGAGAAGGTCATCCGTGAGTTTCAAGGCATTGTGATAGTTGACGAAGCTTACTCTGAGTTCTCTTCTCAACAGCCAATGCGCCAACTCATAGCAAAATACCCTAACCTTATCGTACTCAATACATTCAGTAAGGCTTGGGGTGCAGCAGCTATCCGTCTTGGTATGGCATTTGCCAGTGTGGATATCATTGCCTTATTTAATAAGGTGAAGTATCCATACAATGTCAACAAACTCACTCAGGAGAAGGCAAAGGAAATCCTTTCCGATGTCACACTCATTCATCGTCAAGTTCGTCTTATCCTCGAAGAGCGTGAACATCTCATGCATTCAGTGAGCATTCTCCCTATATGTAATAAGGTGTATCCAACAGATGCCAACTTCTTCCTTGCAGAAGTGACTGATGCAGTCAGCATCTATCGCTACCTTGTGCAGAAGGGTATCATAGTTCGTAATCGCAGTCATATCCACCTTTGTGGCAACTGTCTTCGTATCACTATCGGTACAAAGGAAGAGAATACAAAGTTGTTGGCTGCTTTAAGACAGTATTAGCCCCTCCTCCCGTCCCCCCGAGGGGGGAGGCTACTAGATAGAATTCAAATAAAATATGAATACAAATAATACCAATGCTTCTCAACTCCAACCGGAGGCATCTCTCCCCCTCGGGGGAGTTAGGAGAGGGGCTTTATTCATAGACCGTGACGGAACAATCCTCGTAGAACCAGAGGACGAGCAGATTGACTCGTTCGAGAAGTTCCAGTTTGTTCCTGGTGTCATTCGCAATCTCAACTTCATCCGTACAAAACTCGACTTTGAGTTTGTGATGGTAAGCAATCAGGATGGACTCGGTACAGATTCATATCCTGAAGCAGATTTCTGGCCAACTCACAACCTAATGCTCAACACTCTTAAGAGCGAAGGCGTTGAGTTTGATGATATTCTCATAGATCGTAGTTTCCCAGAGGATAATCTTCCAACTCGCAAGCCAGGTACTGGCATGATGGGCAAGTATATGAATGGTGATTATGACCTTGCTAACTCATACGTGATTGGTGACCGTCAGACAGACAAGCAATTGGCAATTAATCTTGGCTGCAAATATCTTATTCTTGGAGATAATGTTCAGTCTTGGGAAGAGATTACTGAAATCCTTTTTGCTGGAGAACGCACAGCTTCTGTTCGTCGTACTACCAAAGAGACAGATATCGATATCCG
>DCIW01000001.1:2147-5644 GCA_002317225.1 Prevotellaceae bacterium UBA1716
CATCATACTATCGAAGATACAGGTATTGCACTTGGCGAATGTATCAACAAGGCACTTGGAGATAAGCGAGGTATCGAACGCTATGGATATACACTCCCAATGGATGATTGTCTCTGTCAGGTGGCACTTGACTTCGGTGGTCGTGCTTGGCTTGTTTGGGATGCAGAATTCCATCGTGAAAAGGTAGGAGATATGCCAACGGAGATGTTCCTCCACTTCTTCAAGTCATTCTCTGATGCTGCTCGTATGAACCTCAATATCAAGGCAGAAGGTGACAATGAGCATCACAAGATTGAGGGAATCTTCAAGGCACTTGCTCGCAGCATTAAGATGGCAGTGAAGAGGGATATTTATAAGTTCCAGTTGCCATCTTCAAAAGGAGTACTTTAGCCCCCTAACCCCCCAAGGGGGCATCCATCCGGTTTGTTCGGATTGGAATGCTTGGGGGTAAAACATTAAGCCATCCCCCCCAAAACCGGATGGCCGCCCCCTTTGGGGGTCGGGGGGCCATATGACTCTATTAATTCTCTACATGGCACTTGCGTTAGTGATTTCAGCACTTTGTTCGGTGCTTGAAGCCACCATGCTTTCTACGCCATTATCTTATGTACAGACACTTGAGGACAGCAATGCCAATGGCTGGCAACTCCTCAAACGCTACAAGACAAATATTGACCGCCCGATATCAGCCATTCTCGTAGTCAATACCATTGCCAATACCGTTGGAGCATCGCTCGTAGGTTCACAGGCAGCAATCTGTGCTGCTCAAGTGTTCTCGGGCTCTGTTGCAACCTTTGTCGGCATAGTATCGGGATTGTTCACATTCCTTATCTTGGTATTTTCGGAGATATTGCCAAAGACACTCGGTTCGACACATTGGCGTAAGTTGGCTATACCAGCATCAAAAGTGGTTCGTGTACTTGAACTCCTCACTTATCCAATCGTCTTGATACTCGAACATCTCACAAGTAGTATCTCTGATGGTCAGGAAGTTAGTGTGTCACGAGAAGAAGTGTCTGCAATGGTCAGCGTAGGAGCAGAAGAAGGTGCTATTGAGAAGAAAGAGAACCGTATGATTCAGAATCTCCTCAAACTTGATACTATCACAGCACATGAGATTATGACTCCAAGTGTGGTGGTGACAATGGCAGAGGAAGAGATGACACTTCGTGATTTCTACAATGAGGACGAATTCAAGAAGCATTCTCGTATTCCTGTTTATAAGGATGAGGAGAGCGATTATATCACTGGATATGTGCTTCGTCAGGAGATTCTCGAACGCCTTGCAGAGGATAAGTTTGACCTCAAACTCGGTGACCTTGCCCGTCCAATCCTTTCATTCACTGAAGATGAGGATGTGAGTGATATTTGGGAGAAACTTCTTGAGAAGAAGGAACACATTTCAATCATCATTGATGAGTACGGCACTCTTCGTGGTATCGTCACTCTCGAAGATGTAATTGAGACAATGCTTGGTACTGAAATTGTTGATGAGAAAGACGAAGTGGTGGATATGCAAGAGTTAGCAAAACTTCAGTGGAAGCAGATGAAGAAACAGCAGCATAAGTAAAAAGAAAGCCCTCTCCATTCTGGAGAAGGGCTTTCTTTTTATGTGAACCTTATTTCTGCAATGACTTGACTGCCGACGGCATCGTTAAGCTTCTTTACAATGCTTTGTCTTGCCATCATCAAGTCATTTTTCACGACTGGTGAAGTAATCTTCACAAATAAAGTTTGATTCTTTATAAACATCTCGCCAGTGAAGCGTGCGATGCCTTGTCCCATCACTTCTTCCCACGAATTGATGAGTCGATATTGGTTGTAAGGCGTTTCGAGACCTTCTTGACGCATGAAGAGGCGCACGATGTCGCCTACCTGCTCTGTTTTACTTCTTCGCATACACCAGCTTTTACGTTAAAGAGTTTATAATTATTGTCCGAACGCTCAAGAATCTTATCCATATTCTCACGGTTCGTATCGGTTATGAAAATCTGACCAAACGAATGGTCACTTACCACCTGCACAATCTGTTCCACACGATTAGCATCGAGTTTGTCGAATATATCGTCAAGCAAAAGGAGTGGGGTAGTCTTACTACCGGTTCGCTTCAAGAAATTGAATTGTGCCAACTTCAGAGAGATGAGGTAAGTCTTATTCTGTCCTTGCGAACCCTCGCGCTTGATAGCATACCCGTCAAGAGTCATCTCCAAGTCATCCTTATGAGTGCCATGAAGCGAATAACCAATTGCCCTATCCTTGAATCGGTCACGCTGAATGACTTCGAGCAATGGACCACGTTGACAATGACTCACGTAATTAAGTCCTACACGTTCCGAACCACCCGAAATCTTAGTATAGAACTCCTGGAATATCGGGATGAATTCCTCTATAAACTTACGTCTTTCCTCATAAATCTTCTCCCCATACATCGCCATCATTTCCTCAAACGCACAGATAATTTCAAGGTTAGGTTCTTCCTCTGCCTTGAGCATCGCATTACGTTGCTGAACAGCCTTGTTATAGGCCATGAGATTGAGCATATAATCAGGGTTGAACTGTGAGATGACCATATCCATGAAGCGACGTCGTTCATCGCTACCGCCAAGTATAAGTTCTTGATCGTTAGGTGAAACGAGAATCAAGGGCAACAATCCGATATGCTCCGACATCTTCTTGTAGTCCTTCTTGTTGCGCTTCACATGCTTCTTCTGGTGCATCTTCAGTCCTACACTGATTTCTTCCTCCGTTCCGTTAAGGTCGTAGATGCCCTGCACCATCATCATCTCCTCGCCATGACGAATATTGTTCGAGTCGATATTGTTCGCAGTGCTCTTCGTGAACGAAAGGAAGTATATAGCATCCAGCACATTGGTTTTGCCCTCCCCATTGCTTCCAACAAAGCAATTTATCTTAGGCGACATCACCAATTCTGCTTCCGCAATGTTACGATAGTTTAGTATGTTGAGTTGTTTCAAAATCATAGTGCAAAGATAAGGTTTTTTTAATTAAGAATTAAGAATTAAGAATTAAGATTTTGAAAATTCAGCATAGAAAACACATTTTTCTTTACATTTCTATTGTCACGTCGATAAAAAGTTCTATTTTTGCACTTGTTTATATGATAACACAACAAAATGCGATAGTGGCTCAGTTGGTAGAGCATTGGCTTCCCAAGCCGAGGGTCGCGGGTTCGAGTCCCGTCTATCGCTCTTACTTAAGTGAAGAACGAAGAGTGAAGAGTGAAGAATTTGCTGCCGCGTTAGTAAGTCCTTTGGATTAACCATCTGGATGGGATTACTACAGCGGCAGCAAATTCTTCACTCTTCGTTCTTCACTCTTCATTTTTATAAAGTAATTTTTTTACTTTTTTATCTCTCCCACTTTCTCCAACTTAAAGTCACATGCTGAGAACCACTCAGGAGTATTCTTATCTTTAGTAATTTTCTTGTCAGTAGTCACGCCATAATAGATGTTGCCTGCCTCAGGGAGAGGGATGC
>DCIW01000229.1 GCA_002317225.1 Prevotellaceae bacterium UBA1716
CTTCGCTCTCACAACTTTACGCAACAGACCAGGCAAAGACTTCTGCACGATATACTATATATAATACTTCGTTGAAGCCAGAGAAGAATGACTTCTTCAATGCGAATGTGGAGTATAGCGGAAGTTGGTTTAGCGTGAGTGCAAGTGCTTTCATGAACAAGATTCGTGATATGATAAACTACCGCACGATGACTCAGGAAGAGATAGATGGCGATAAGCATCTCACAGATTTGTACAATGAGGGTTGGACTACTATTCGACAGCGAGACAATATCGACAAGGCAACACTCAAGGGTATCAGCGGTAATGTGAAGTTTATTCTCCCTTATGGTTTTACGCTCGGAGGAGGTTATACTTTCACAGATTCGAAGGCAGAAACCAAGACTCTCAACAAGAAGACTCAGGAGTATGAAATCACTGAATCGCCTGTGGATAAGAGTGTGAAGCATGTGGCAAATGTATGTGCTACTTGGGACAGAACATGGGGCAATTACCACCTCAATGTCAACCTCAATGGTCACATCCAGGGCGAACGCTATTCGAGCACATATGGTTTTGCTCCAAAATACCAGCAGTGGGACTTGAATACTCGCCATACTATCGCACTCAAGAACTTCACTCTCGAACCTGGTATCGGTATTGAGAATATCTTCAATAAGAGAGATACAAGTTATTGGAACTCAAACTTTAGTACGGTTAATCCGGGTCGCTCCCTCTACATTTCACTATCCCTCAAATTCAATGATTAAACCATGAAAATATATGTTGCAGGCATCGGTCCTGGTTCTCCAGAAGATATCACTCCTGCTGTGCTCGAAGCGGTGAAGAAGAGTGATGTGGTGGTTGGATATAAGTACTATTTTCAGTTTGTTGAACCATACTTGATTCCAAACACCCTATGTGTGGATACTGGCATGAAGAAGGAGCGCGAACGTGCCGAACAAGCAATACAATTTGCAAAAGAAGGCAAGACCGTGTGTGTCATCTCTTCAGGCGATGCAGGCATCTATGGAATGGCTCCGCTCATCTGGGAGATGGACCCAACGATGGATATAGAAGTGCTTCCGGGAATCAGTGCATTCCAGAAGGCGGCTTCGCTCCTCGGTGCTCCTATCGGTCACGACCTCTGCATCATCTCCATGAGCGACTTGATGACTCCTTGGAAGGTGATAGAGAAGCGTATCAAGGCTGCTGCGATGGGCGATTTCGTGACTGCGATATACAACCCAAAGAGCCACGGCCGCTACTGGCAACTCCATCGCCTGGTCGAACTCTTCAAAAAAGAGCGTTCACTCACCACACCCATAGGCTATGTTCGTCAAGCAGGTCGACCAGAACAGGAAATCCATCTCACAACCCTTGGCGATTTTGACCCAGAAGAAGTGGATATGTTTACCGTTGTGCTGATCGGCAACAGTCAGAGTTTCATCAAGAATGATAAATTCATAACTCCTCGCGGCTACTTCCGCGAACAGCAGGAAGAAGGCAAGAATGTGGGGCAGAATATCATGATAAAGTCGTTCCAGACTATCAGAAAGGAACTCAAAAACCCAAATATCCCTCTCTGGAAACTCTGGCCTATGCTCCATGCAATTCACACAACAGCGGATTTTGACATGGAGAATCTCCTTTGGATGGACGATGGCGCAACTGCTATATTATATAATAAGGTGCAGAATGGCGAGATTAAGTCGATAGTCACTGATGTCACTATGGCTGCTTCGGGCATTCGCAAAGGAGCTCTTGAGCGATTGGGCATTGAGGTGGTATGCTATATCAACGATCCTCGTGGGGCAGAGATGGCTAAGAGTCTCGGCATCACTCGTGCTCAAGCAGGTATGCGCCTTGCGGCAGAAGAACATCCAGATGCACTCTATGTATTCGGAAATGCTCCGACTGCATTGCTCGAACTCTGCGAACTTATCCGCAAGAAGAAGTGCTCTCCTGCAGGTATCATCGGTGCTCCAGTGGGGTTTGTGAATGTGGAAGAAAGCAAGCATGCTGCCAAACCTTTCAAGGATATTCCGAAGATTATTATTGAAGGAAGAAAGGGAGGAAGCAATTTGGCTGCGACGTTGACCAACAGCATTTTGACATTTGATGATGCTGAGGAATTGAGACCGGGAAGGGATGTGTAGAAGTAACCCCCTCCCTTCCTCCCCCATAAGGGGAGGGGATTGAAGATACTGAGATAAACATGAGAAAGTGTATTATAGTAGGAATAAGTGATAGCCGTGAACAATGGTTTCCGCCTGAGGTTAGTAGGATAATCTCGGAGGGTAGGGTGTTCTCGGGTGGCAAGCGGCATTATGAGATAGTGGCGGATATGCTGCCTTGTGGTGCTGAATGGATAGATATCACTGTGCCGCTGAGTGGTGTGTTCATGAAGTATGAAAGGTATGATGATGTGGTAATCTTCGCTTCGGGAGACCCTTTGTTTTATGGTTTCGCAAATACCGTTTTGCGTGAATGCCCAGATGTGGAGATGAAGGTATATCCAAGTTTCAATTCTCTTCAGATGCTTGCCCATCGCTTGAATATGCCTTATCACGATATGCATGTCGTTTCGCTTACGGGAAGACCTTGGGACAAGTTTGATGAAGCACTTATCAATGGTGAAAACCTGATTGGTTGCTTGACAGACAAGAAGAAAACTCCCCAAACCATCATGCAACGAATGCTCGACTATGGCTACAACAACTACACGATGTACATAGGCGAAAATCTCGGGAATGAAGAGTGCGAGAGAGTAACAGAAGCCCCCCAGCCCCCCAAGGGGGTGTGCAGGGAGTTTAGTTATCCCAATTGCGTGATTTTGAAAAAGACAAAAGACCGCCCTCGTCCTTTCGGCATACCAGAAACGGACTTCCACCTCCTAAATGGTCGTGCCAAGATGATCACAAAGATGCCTATACGCCTCCTTTCGCTCTCTATGCTCGGCTTGCATGATAAGAAGAGTTTTTGGGATGTCGGCTTCTGCACAGGTTCGGTAAGTATCGAAGCAAGACTGCAGTTTCCACATCTAAGTGTCACTTCGTTTGAGATAAGAGAAGAAGGGCGCGAGTTGATGGACATGAATGCGAAGAAGTTTGGCACTCCAGGCATCAATTCCCTCATCGGCGATTTCCTTGAGATGGATGTGTCTGAGTTGCCTAAGCCTGATGCAGTATTCATAGGTGGACATGGAGGCAAACTCAAGGAGTTCGTCAAGAAGATACATGATGTGATGCTGCCTGATGGAGTGATAGTCTTCAATTCCGTTTCGGAAGAAAGCAAACTCATGTTTGAAGAAGGCATAGCCGCTGTCGGAATGTCCATCACCCAACAAACCCATATCACAATAGATAATCACAACCCAATATATATCCTCAAAGCACAATGATAAAGTTTGAATATGTAAACGA
>DCIW01000100.1 GCA_002317225.1 Prevotellaceae bacterium UBA1716
GTAACAAGATGGCTGGTAACTGGGAATAATTCTTAGTTGAAAGTTGATAGTTAAAAGTTAGAAGTTGAAAGTTAAAAGTTGAAAATAATTTGTGACTGAAACTATAATCAACAATAAAAGTTTGTCCATTCGCCTTTGCACGAATGGACTTTCTTTTTGTGTCTATTCGCCGGGAAGCGATGAACCGTTCACATACAAGGTTCACGATATGAACCATACTATCTCTATGGCTGCCAATCTCAAGGATGCTCTCCGTCATGAACCTATCTTGCAACAGCAGTACCAAAGAGTGAATGTGCTTGTATCCACAACTGATATCACAACAGTTCCTGTTGCGTTTTTCGATGCTCAGGATGTGAACAATGTGTTTGCACTCAACTTCCCCAAGGCTCGACCTCAGCACGTTAGTTATAATGTGTTAAGGCGTTCGGGTGTTGCTCTTGTGTTTGGAATAGAGCGAACTGTTTATCAACTCCTTGCTGACGATTTCCCAAGAGCCCGATTTTATGCATCCGCAAGTACGCTCATTGAGTTCTTTAGCGAGAAGTCGTTAGGTGGAAAGAACCGAAAGATGTTTGTCTATCTCCATGAAAAGGAGATGACTCTCTACGCATTTGAACAAGGCAGGATGCTGTTTGTCAATTCTTTCCCTGTAGTTACCGTTGCAGATATGCAGTATTATATCCTCAATGTGTGGCAGCAACTTGGTTTTGATCAGATTGACGATGCTCTGTTCATTGTGGGAGATAATGACAATCGTCAGGAACTCTGCGAGAAGATGAACTATTTCCTCCAAAACTCTTCCCTCATCGACCGAAGTGCCGACTTCAGAGGAAGTATTACCGAAGGAAATGAGATGATACCTTACGATTTGCAAACCCTTTTGGTTTGTGGATTCTAAAAGAAAGGCCTCTTATGCGAATAATTCGAGGAAAATATAAGGGACGTCATATTCCGACCCCAACAAACTTTAAGGCACGTCCAACGACCGACTTTGCGAAGGAGGGATTGTTCAATATTCTTGAGAACAACTACATCGACTTTGACGAGGCACCTACCGCACTTGATCTCTTCGGTGGCACGGGAAGCATCGGTGTAGAGTTTGCTAGTCGCGGATGTAGCAAGGTGGTAAGTGTTGAACTCAACTTCAAGCATTGTCAGTTCCTTCATCAAGTTCAGAAGGCTCTCGATGCAAAGGAATGGATTCCTGTGAAAGGCGACGTATTTAAATATGTACGTGCGTGTAAGGAGCAATTCGATATTATTTTTGCGGATCCTCCGTACGCATTGCCTAATCTTGCTGATATCCCGGATGCTGCACTCCCACTTCTCAAGGAAGGTGGACTCATGATACTTGAGCACGGACGCGACCATGACTTCAAGGAGCATCCTCGCTTTATCGACCACCGCACTTATGGCAGTGTGAATTTCTCATTTTTCAGATAAGTACTAATTAACCTCTTCTGTCTCCCCCTGGTGGCATGGAGGCGTTTATTACCCAAAAACAATATTGCTTATGAAACATTTTACTCAATTGAAATCAGCACTTCTTCTTTGTGCGATGATGATTATTAGTGTGGCAGCATCGGCTGCAGAAGTGGAGTATGACTTTTCTTCTTCATTGCCAAAGGGATGGATCGTATCGGCGACTCCACTTGGTTATGAGACTTCAGGCAGTGCACGTGGATCTCAGTTCAACGTATCCTCAACGCTCACTCTCAAGGGAGTTAGCAACGTAACGAAGGTTGTCATCACTTGTTCCACAAACGCCGCTGATGCAAATACTCTTGCAGTTTCGGCAGGCGGAACTACTTGGGGAACAGTTACTCTTGCAAAGGAGAACAACGTTGAGAAGACTTTTACAGGTTCTTCTGCAAACGGAGAACTCGTTATCGATATCACACGCTCTCAGAAGAGTATATGGATTAAGAAGATTGTCATTACAGGCGAAGTTGCAGGAAGTGGCGATTCGGGTGAGGAAGAAGACGACCAACTCGACCCTAACTACAATTATTCAGAACCTACTATTGTGAAGCCTTCGGGTGCAACAAGCAGCAACTCTTCTTACTCTTTCGTTCAGAACAATATTAAGGTTGAGACAGTTGCGGGTGCACAGACTGCAGATTATTTCGGATGTAATGCAGGTAGCAAGATTACCTTTACTGCTTCGAAAGCAATCAAGGGTCTTATTGTCAATGGTTACATGAAGAAGGACTTTTCTGCTACTTGCGACCATGGTGACTTGGCTTATGCAGATGCAAGTGAGGATGCTGTCGAAGGAGATACAATCCTTGCCATTTTCGACATCGACAGCAAGAGCGTAACTATCTCTTGCGAAAAGCAGTTGCGTTGCTATTCTGTACAGTTCTACTTCGTGGAAAATCCTGATATTGAAGTGGGTGGTGATGATGAAGACTATAATTATGATTGGGAACCTACAACTCCAACTACTCTCAATATAACTTTTGATGAACTTGAAACTACTGACTACCAGGCTATTTATGGTTTGGAAGAGCCTTGGACCGACCTATGTTTTGCATGTGAGGAATATGAGATGGACGTGTATGCCTTTGTTACATATTCTGAGACTACTGGTATTGTTCCTGGTGTTTATCCAATCAATGACACATATGCAGAAGGAACAGTTCAGGCAAGTCCTGGAGGTAACGACCTGTATGATATCCCTTCATTCATCGCAACCGATTTTGTACCTTATGAGGAGGATGGCGAAGTTAACTATTACTATAGTACAGCTTACTACATCGTTTCCGGTACTCTCACAGTTTCTGAAAACGGTGATATGAAGCTCGAAGGTAAGACTGCCAATGGCTCAACTGTTAACTGCACTTACAAATCAAAGAATGCTGATGCTATCAAGAATGTAAATGCTGAAGCTAACAAAACCACAAAGACTCTTCGCAATGGCAAACTCTATATCCGCAAGGGTGACAAGGAGTTCAATGCCAATGGTGTTGAGTTGAAGTAATATAACACAAGGGGTGGGCATGTAGTCTGCCCCTTCCAATTTGATACAAAATGAAAAAGGTAATCATTTCACTTTGTCTTCTCCTTGGTCTTATTGCTACAAGCACTTTGACCATCTCGTGCGAAGGCGGAAAGAAGAAGGTGCCAACCCTTGGCAAGTCGCAATCTGCTCCTTACGAACTCCTTCTCGTGGCAAATAAGGAATGGCTGAAGACTATGGCGGGTCAATCACTCTCCGTAGTGCTTAATTCGCCTATCGAAGGACTACCTCAACCCGAGACTCACTTTCGTCTCACAACCGTAAATCCTCAAGATTTTGATGGTACGTTCCGTTTATTTGCCAATGTCATTCAGGTGAAGATTGGTAAGGATTACCCTGAGGCAAAGGTGACAATGATTCACGATGCTTTCTGCAAACCACAGCTCATCATCACTATCGAAGCACCAAACGATGAGGAATTCATCACACTCATTCGTGAACGAGCAGAACTAATTCTTTCGATGTTTGATGATTGTGAGATTACCCGCGAACGTGGACTCTTGCAGAAGCACTTCAGCGGAAAGGTTCAGACAGAGGCAAAGAAGCAATTCGGCATCGGAATAAAGGCTCCTCAGGCAATCGATCAGATAAAGAGCGGAAAGAACTTCT
>DCIW01000262.1 GCA_002317225.1 Prevotellaceae bacterium UBA1716
GAAGCCTCAATCATACTATCGCGATGTCGTTTGGCGTCGCAGCAACATTGAGATGGCGGTGCGACCTGCCATTCCTGAAGGTGAACATGAAGAGGTACGTGGCTGGGGATGGACAGCAGAGGAGCGCCACTGGAACTGGAACTCCTTCGATCCTGCGACGAGCTCAGGACAGGCGTCTGCTCAGGACAAGCATTATCTTCCTATAGAATTACGTCCTGAAAATTATAAGATTGAGAGCACTATCCGTGCCGTAAAGCATGATGTCAATGCTCATCGCAGCGACTCCGTTCGTGTAAATGTCTATTCACGCGAAAAGAGAGTACGCCTGCATATAAATAATAAGGTGATTGGTGAAAAGGATGTCGATCCTGAGAACTATACCGCTTCATTCTGGGTGAAATATGAGCCAGGAGAACTAAAGGCAGAAATAGTTGGAGCAAAGAAGGTTAAGAACGGTATGCCTACAAGCATCACCTTCAATACGACAAAAGCACCTTCTGCTATTCAGATAACAGGTTTGGAGCAAGGCGTTTCTGCTTCGCATCATAGCCTTGCATACATCTATATAAATGTAGTGGACGAGGATGGTAATTTATGCCCTGCAGCCGAACTTCCTCTTACGATTGAGACATCGGGTGTAAAGCATATCGCAACAGCAGGTACCGCTCATCCGTTTGATATGCACTCTTTCCGCAGTCTTGCGCCAAAGTCATTCAGAGGCAAGGCATTACTCATCGTACAGCCACAGGACGAGTGCGGTGAGGTAAGCATCAAGGTGACATCTCCAAACCTCAAATCTGCTGAATACAAAATTAATCTGAAGTAGAAGAATGAATCCACAGATAGATAAGATGACATCGTTCATCGTAATGGAAATACTTGGCAAGGCTAAGGAGATGGAACAACAAGGAATGAACATCATCCACATGGAGGTGGGTGAACCAGACTTTGATGTTCCTGAGGCTGCGAAGTTGGCAGGCATTGATGCCTTGCAGGAGCGGCTTACACACTACACTTCGGCATTGGGCATATACGAATTGCGAAAAGCCATTGCAGAACTTTACAACCGTGAATACGGATTAAACATGAAGGCTGAGAGGGTGATGGTGACAAGCGGTTCATCACCAGCCATACTACTTCTATGCCTGATGCTTTTCGACAAGGATTCAGAGGTAATAATCTCCAATCCTGGTTATGCGTGTTACAAGAACTTTATCCTTGCGGCAGGAGCGACGCCTGTGAATGTGTGCCTAAACCCAGAGAATGGTTTCAGATATGAGATTGAAGACATCAAGAGGGCAATAACACCTCGCACGAAGGCCATATTCATCAATTCACCAATGAACCCAACAGGAGCATTGTTGAGTTCTGAGTTCATGAAGGAATTGGAAACACTCGGTATTCCAATCATCAGCGATGAGATATATCACGGACTTGTGTATGAAGGGAAAGCACATTCTATCTTGGAATATACAGACAACGCATTTGTATTCAATGGATTCTCTAAGCGTTATGCAATGACAGGACTTCGACTTGGTTATCTCATTGCTCCAGAAGAATACATGCCACAACTCGATATGCTTCATCAGAATTTTGCCCTTTGTGCACCAAGTATTTCACAAAAGATGGGACTCAAAGTGCTTCGAAGCAAAACAGCAGAGGAAGAAGTAGAAAAGATGCGTAATACATACAACGAGCGTCGTCTGTTCCTTTTACAACGATTACGCGAAATTGGTCTTCCTCCAGTTGCAGAACCTCAGGGAGCCTTCTACATCATGGTCGATGCAAGAAAATATACTACTGACAGTTATCACTTCGCATACGAAATTCTTGAAAAGGCACATGTTGGTGTAACTCCCGGTGTGGATTTTGGCAGTCAGGCAGAAGGTTTCCTTCGTTTATCATACGCTAATTCATTGGAGAATCTGAAGGAAGGAATGAACAGATTAGAGAAGTTTCTTTCGACTTATCAAAAATGAAACTTGAGTTAATCCATTTTTACCACACGACCAATAAAAAGAATTGCCCCACTCCATCTTTCACGGATGAGATATACGAACGGACGGTTCATATTGAAGATGATGTGCGTGGATGGAGGGGCTGCAGTCTCATACATACCACCCATCGTGACAGCGGCAGCTTCAGTGCCTTCCTCATCAACCTTGATATATGTGGCTTGTTTCAGCAAACCGAGGAACAAAGAATGGTTTGAAATGCCTGAGAAGTCAGCAGAATAAGGATCAAAGGCATCAACCATACCCATGTGCTGGAGAGTTCGTACAAGATCAGTCTTGTATTTCATTTCCCATCGAGGCATGGAGAGTTCCACTTGATAGACGCCCATCTCATTATATATGCTGTCCATTGCTTCCATGTCAATCTGCTGGAGACAATCGCTAAGTGTCTCGCCCTCATGCGGAAGGATGACATCCATACAGTAATATCCATCCTTGTAAATGAAGGAAGCCACATCAAATTTCTCCCCTACCCAAGCATTATTTTCCTTCGATTGATGCATCATCTTCACCGTCGAAGTGGTTCCATCAATATTATGGAAAGTCTCATCCTTGGTATCGCCCTTCTTAACCCAAGTTTGATACCCCA
>DCIW01000141.1 GCA_002317225.1 Prevotellaceae bacterium UBA1716
GTTACCATTACACCATATCCCAATTGTAATGCTTAGTTGGACATAAGAGCGCCGCTCCTTTTCCAAAAGCGATGCAAAGTTAATGACTTTTGCATTACTTACAAAGTATTTTGTTAAGTTTTTTCTTTGAAAAGTGCAAAAAAACTAATCAAACACCTATTTACCCAAACTTTTTAGCGATTTAAGCATGTCATAGTCGGTCAAATCGAGTTTTAGTGGAGTGATTGCCACATAACCATTTTTGAATGCCCATGTATCAGTCTCCTCATCATCCGGTGCATTAGGAGCATAATAACCGGCAATCCAGAAGTAATGCCATCCATGAGGATGAACCGACTCTTGCCATTCCTCTTTCCACTCTCCGAGTCCCATCTTGCAGATACGTATTCCCTTAAACTCATCAAAATCGCCTGCGTTGACATTGAGTAATGTTCCGTAAGGCAAACCATTTTCGAGAACATGATTCACAATCTGCAAGATATAAGGCTTCATTGCAGAGAAATCAGCATCTGCAGCCAATCTGCCACTTGAGAAAGCGATACTTGGCACACTCTTAATTGTTCCTTCGATAGCAATGCCGACAGTACCCGAATAATGAGCATTGACAGCACAGTTGTCACCATGGTTGATACCACCAATCACAAGGTCGGGACGACAAGGAACAAGGTTCTCGAATGCCATCTTCACGCAGTCGTCAGGAGTTCCCGAACAAGCCCAAACTGTCAACGAACCAAGTCCGTCGTGTGCCTCTTCCTTACGGATAAGTTTGTTACGAACTGGTGTATGAGCACTTATCGAGAGCGAAGCACCTGAGCGAGCACTATCTGGAGCAACCACGACGATGTCAGCCATTGGTCGCAACATATCAACAAGATCATTAATTCCTTTGGCTTGGTAGCCGTCATCGTTTGAGAGTAAGAATAGCATAGGAAGAAGACCCTCTCTGCCCTTCGGGCATCTCCCCCGTAGAGGGGGAGAGCCTGCTTGTGGTAGAGGATTTGTTTGTTAAATGGTAATTATTCATTGTTATTTGACAGAATCTGCACCATCTTCTTGGCGGCACGTTGGCTTGCACCTGGGCCACCGAGGATGCGATTCATTTCTGTGTAGTCGCGAAGCATTTGGTCTCGCTTTGAGCCTCCTGGGAGAATGGATGCGAGTTCTTGACGAAGGTTCTGTTCGTTCATGTCAGCAGCAACGAGTTCGCGAACTGCTTCTTTGTCGCAAACGAGATTGACAAGTGAAACGTATTTGACTTTGAGGAAGCGACGGAGTTTCTTGAACAGCCATGCTGGTCGCATATAGTAGCAAACCACTTGTGGGGTACCGATGATGGCAGTCTCTAATGTCGCAGTTCCCGACGTTACAAGTGCTGCCGAAGCATTACGCAAGATTTCGTATGTCTTACCAAACTCTATCCGGACTTTCACACCCTCAGGAATGAACTGGTCATAATATGCTCGGTCGATACTTGGAGCACCAGCAAGCACAAGTTCGTAATCCTTGTATTCAGAAGCAACTCGAAGCATCTTATACAGGTTATCCTTAATCTCCTGCTTGCGCGAACCTGCAAGTATAGCAATTGATGGCTTTCCCGTCCGTTGTCCGTTGTCCGTTGTCCGTTGTCCGTTGACAGCATCCACACAAGGATTTCCAACATAATGTATCGGATAATTCCTTTCGCCAAACCACTTCACCTCGAATGGCAAGATTGAGAACAACTCATCCACATCTCGACGGATATTCTTGATGCGATGTTCTTTCCATGCCCATATCTTCGGAGAGATATAATAGTAGACCTTCGCAATCTTGTTAGCATGAACATACTTCGCGATATCAAGGTTGAAACCGGGATAGTCAACGAGTATGACGACATCAGGCATCCATGCCTTTATGTCCTCCTTGCACATTTTCATATTCTTTAATATGGTACGTGCGTGGAGCAACACAGGAATGAATCCCATATATGCCAACTCACGATAATGCTTCACAAGAGTGCCTCCGACCGCCTCCATCTTTTCGCCTCCGAAGAAGCGAAACTGAGCGTCAGCATCTTCTTGTTTCAATGCCTTCATCAAGTTGCTTGCATGCAGATCACCCGATGCCTCACCTGCTATAAGATAATACTTCATAGAAATTCATAATTCTTTGCGAGTAAAGAATTATTAATTTTGAATTAAACTTATTCTGTTTGTCAAATCGATATAGTCTTGAACCGAAAGTTGTTCCGGACGTTTATTAAAGAGTTCGTCCGCAAGGATTGCATTGTCCTTGCCGACAATCTGCTTCATCGGATTGCGGAGCATCTTGCGTCGCTGTGTGAATACAGTTTTCACGATTCTACGGAAGAGCTGTTCGTCACATCCAAGCGATTCCTTACTGTTGCGAGTGAGACGAATAACCGCCGACTTCACCTTAGGAGGCGGATTAAACACGTTCTCATGAACAGTGAACAAATACTCCACATCATACCATGCCTGTATGAGCACCGAGAGCACTCCGTAAGTCTTGCTGCCTGGTCCTGCTGCCATACGCTCAGCAACCTCCTTCTGTATCATTCCCGTACAACAAGGAATGAGGTTGCGATTCTCAACCATCTTGAAGAATATCTGCGAACTGATATTATATGGATAGTTGCCTGTGAGCACGAATGGTTTTCCATCGAAGAGTTCATTCAAGTCCATCTTGAGAAAATCGCCTTCGATGATGTTATCGCCCAACTCAGGGAAGTGCTCATGAAGGTAAGGCACCGACTCAAAGTCTATCTCCACCACCTTCACTGGTCTTGGTTTCTTAACGAGATATTGAGTAAGCACACCCATACCTGGTCCCACCTCGAGAACAGGAATGTCTGGGCACGCATCGACCGTGTCAGCAATATCTGATGCCACTTTCAGGTCAGTAAGGAAGTGCTGACCTAAAAATTTCTTTGGTTTTACAGATTTTTCTACTTTCACTTTTCGCTTTTCAAATTTAATTATTACCTTTGCATTTGCAAAGATAAACATTTTTTATTAAATCTCACCATTGACTGAAAAGAATTATATTAAAAACACGCTTAACATAGCCATTCCGTTCATCTTGGGCGGTGGAATTCTGTATTGGATGTACCGAGGTTTCAACTTCGACGCACTCCGACAGACTTTCACGTCTGGCATGAATTGGTGGTGGATGGAGTTCTCAATGGTGTTCGGTGTGACTGCTCAGATGTTCCGAGGAATACGCTGGCGTCAGACACTTGAACCTCTTGGCGAACACCCTTCCACAATGGACTGTATTCATGCTGTGTTCATATCATACGCATCGAGTCTCATCATACCACGAAGCGGTGAAATCACGCGTTGTGGTGTGCTCGCGAAATACGATGGCACTTCGTTCTCCAAAGCCATAGGAACTGTGGTGACCGAACGCATCATCGACTCGCTCCTAATCCTTTTGATTACAGGGATTGTCATCATTTCGCAAGTGGGTGTGTTCATGCATTTCTTTGAGGAGACAGGCACAAGCATCACCGACATCCTTCGTGGCTTTACCGCTACTGGATATCTCGT
>DCIW01000045.1 GCA_002317225.1 Prevotellaceae bacterium UBA1716
CTCTTGAGACACAAGTATGGCCAACACGCAACAATGGTTCTTCCATCGTCGTTCCATTCTATTTTGGTGGTGGAATGATTGGTGGAGCAATTACAGGAGCACTCACTGCCTTAGGCAATCAAGCCATCAATGGTAGTAAGAAGAACAAAAGCAATGCTGAGGTGAAATCCGTTGGTAATCAGGCTCATGTCTATGTCACTCCTATCGGATTCCGTAAGGCTGAATTCACTAAGGATGGTTTTACTCTCAATGGTGAACCTCTTCAGATTCAAGGTGTTTGCGACCATCACGACCTCGGTTGTCTTGGTGCAGCACTTAACGTAACTGCCCTTCGTCGTCAACTCCAGATGCTCAAGAATGCGGGCATCAATGGTTTCCGTTGCTCTCACAATCCTCCTGCACCCGAACTTCTCGACCTTTGCGATGAGATGGGCTTCATTGTAATGGATGAGTCATTTGATATGTGGCGTAAGAAAAAGACTGCAAATGACTATGCCAAATACTTCAACGAATGGCACGAACGTGACCTCAAGGACTTTATCGTTCGCGACCGCAACCACCCTTCTATCGTGATGTGGAGCATTGGTAATGAGGTACTTGAGCAATGGTCGCACGCAGATGCAGACACGCTTTCGCTCGAAGAGGCTAATATGATTCTCAACTTCGGACATAGTGCAGACCAGCTTGCCAACAACGACAATGAAGTATCTGTCAATTCTCTTCTCACAAAGAAACTTGCAGATTTCGTTCGCAATCTCGACAACACACGTCCTATCACTTCTGGTTGTAATGAGCCTAACCCAAACAACCACCTCTTCAAGTCGGGTGCTCTCGACATCATCGGCTACAACTACCACAATCAGAACATACCTGATGTGCCAAAGAACTTCCCAGGCAAACCATTCATCATCACGGAGTCAGTCTCTGCTCTCCAAACTCGTGGTTACTACCGCATGAACTCCGACCATGAGTACATTTGGCCAGAACGTTGGGACAAGCCTTTCGAAGACCCTTCTTTCTCTTGTTCATCATACGACAACTGCCACGCTCCTTGGAGCAATACACACGAGGAGAACCTTATCGTGATGCGTAAATATCCTTGGATAGCAGGTCAGTACATCTGGACTGGTTGGGACTATATCGGCGAACCAACACCTTACGGATGGCCAGCACGAAGCAGTTACTTCGGTTTCATCGACCTTGCCGGTTTCCCTAAGGACTCCTATTATATGTATCAGGCAGAACTTACCGACACCCCTACCCTTCATCTCTTCCCACATTGGAACTTTGGTGACGAGACTTATGCTGGTGAAGGTATTGCACCATCCCTTGCTGTTGACTCCCTCGAAATGGTAAATGGTAAATCGGTAAATAGTAAATATGTTGATATGTGGGCTTACTACAATAATGCAGACGAGGTAGAACTCTTCATCAATGGCAAATCTCAAGGCATTTCGAAGAAGACTGCTGACCGTCTCCATGCTTTTTGGAGAGTGAAGTACGAACCAGGTGAAGTGAAAGCGATTGCTCGTAAAAATGGCCAAGTGGTCAATGAGAAAGTCATCAAGACAGCAGGCAAACCTGCCCAACTCCGTCTCACAGCCGATCGCAACATCATCACCGCTGATGGTCGCGACCTCTCCTTCATCACAGTTGAAGTGCTCGATAAGGACGGCAATCTTTGTCCTAACGCATCAAACCTTGTGAACTTCTCCCTCACAGGCAATGCCTTCATCGCGGGAGTCGACAATGGTTCGCCTATCTCCCTCGAGCGTTTCAAGGACAACAAGCGTCGTGCCTTCTACGGCAAGTGCCTCGTAGTCCTCCAGAACAACGGCACCTCAGGCAAAGCCACCCTCACAGCCTCCTCCGACGGCCTCCAAGGGGCTTCAATCGAGGTTAATGCCCAATAACATTCCTCCTATATTTGACACCTAACAATAGCAAGCAGGACCCGATAAGTTTTCGAGTTCTGCTTGTTGTTTGTTTTAGCACAACAGCGAGAATAATTGCAATGAGAAGCAAGACAATCCCCATCCATAGGTTGTAGTATTTTTATATTGAGCCTTGAATTGTGGTCAGATGGGTAGCACTAATTTCCTTAATGTGACGCGTGACGGGTTACGCTTGGGTAGATTATAATAAATAAGGAAAGGAAGATGATTGTATAATACTATATATCAACACGTTGAAGAAGAAAAAAATATACGGATAAGAAGGCTTTGTCACCGTTATGTGATTAACGACACTTTTAGGAGAGTTGCAGAGATCATTGGGGTGAAAGTAGTGAAACATAAGGGTGTGTATTGCCATTAAGCGAAAGCGTCACACCGTCACGCGTCACATTAAGGATTTTAGTGGTGGCAGGTGACAAGAGAAGGTGCTTCGAGACAATTAAATGACTGCTACAATATAGAGAAAAGATAGTAGTATTTACATATAATATGTACTATATATATTTACCAAAAATTTTCGAAGATTTTTTACCTTTCGCCTATTTCAGCACTAATTTCCTTAATGTGACGCGTGACGGGTTACGCTTTTCATCATTTTCTATGGGCATAGCAATTAGATTAAAAGACTTAAAGCATTAAGTATGTGTAACTTAGCACAAATAAAGCATTATCTAATACAACTATAAACATGCCGTAAGGACATAGCACGTTACGCTTTCCTAAGCAAAAAATGAGCAGAATAACATCATTTTGTAGCGTGCCAACTATCTTCTCTCATCTCAAAAAGAGCTTTTAGCGAAGCATTTCATAAACTTCTCGGAGCATAATGACAAGGGACAAAACTTCCGCCATTCTCTCATATCCAGAACCAACAAGAGGATACAGTCATCATTCGCTGTACCCTCTTGCTTCATTTTGCGTAACGCGTCACACGTCACATTAAGAAAAATAGTGCTATAATCCTCGAGATAGTATACTTTTTTTGTAATTGCACCTGCAACGGTACCACAAACACTTATTCTATGCAAAGAATGAAACTGAGCGAATACGGTTTGTTGCCGTCGATGGTATATTCAGGAAGGGTGCGACCACCCCATGTGTCTCTACCACCAAGGCCGTGGACATTGCTGTCGATGTTGACATTGATGAAGTTGCCACGCTTGAGTTGGTAAGGATGAGCTACATTGAGGTCTTCTTCTCCGTAATCCCATACGTTGAAGCAGAATTCAGAACAACCATTGATTTTGAGTTTATGCTTGCCATCTGACAAGGTAAACCAACGGGTATCACAATGATAACCATTATCTTGTGGACGAACATAATCATGACCGAAGTCGCGTACATTTGCTGAGTACAGACCAATGAGTTGTGAATATTTACGGTCAGGATAGTTCTCGAGAGGACCACGACCATGCCACTCGATATTCTCCCAATCCTTTGGAAGACGCATACGCATACCAAACTTAGGAATGAGTGGAATATCAGTTGCCGTTGGCTTGTATGTTGCATCGACCTTCACTTCTCCCTCAGGATTGAAAGTGTATGTAAGTGTGTATTCAGCTCCGACAGAGAGTTCGAAGTCGAATGAGACGGTTTGCAGCCTATCCTTATTGCTCAGTCTTACATTCTTCACTTTACGTTCAGCACCAGCATTCTTCCATGCTTCTACACGTTTAGCAAAACCTGCAGCACGCTGATTATCATTCTCAACCTTCCAGAAGTAAGGCTCGAGTGGAGCAGAAAGAAGGTCTTGACCTCCAACGTTAATCTGCGTGAGAGCACCGTTCTTGTCTATGCAGACGAAGCCCTTATTGTTAGTTATCTTATAGCCACCATCAGCCGTTTTCTTCAGCATATTCTTCTTTGATGATGCCTCGATATTAGAAGGGAAACTATATCCTCTTTTAATATCCTGTGCCTGGGCAACCACAAAACCTTTCTTTGCCCAAGGAGTATCATGCTTGAGGAGTGCAGAGATGGTAGAGAGAATCTCTCCGTTGATGGTATCATTCTTGACTATGTAGTCGAAGTCATTAGGATTCACGAATGGATCACGACTTTCCTTGCCCCACTTATCGCCTTCACCGAAATAAAGGAAACGGATAGGGCTATAACCACGTTTCACTTCGTAATAATGTGGGTTAGGAGTGCGGTCAGGAGCAACAAGTCCGTTGATACAGAAATTGCCATCATTTGGTTTATCACCGAAATCGCCACCGTATGCCCAATACTCACCTTCGTTCAACGATAACTGGCTACCATAATTTTGACTTTTGAATTTTGAATTTTGAATTGATGCAGCAATACCTTGGTCAACCCAATCCCAAATAGCTCCACCACAGATACTTGAGTCAGCATCAAAGACCTGCATATATTCTTCGAAGTTTCCGACTGAGTTACCCATAGCATGAGCATATTCACGCATCATGAAAGGCATTTTCGTTTCCTTGGCTGCTCGTTTTGCAAGTTCATCAGGATAAAGGTAACTATCATCGTGGATGGTAGTGTGGCGCAAGTCGGGAGAATCGTAGAAAGGAGGACGAGTTGGGTCGAGACGTTCGATTGCCTCACGCATAGCAAGGAGATTAGGGCCCACACCGCCTTCATTACCGAGCGACCAAAGAATGACACAAGGATGATTCTTGTCGCGCTCCACAAGGCTTACAGCACGATCCACATGCGCATCCTTCCAATCAGGTTGCTCACCCATATACTTGTTCGAATATCCATAACCATGACTCTCCTGATTTGCTTCGTCCATTACGAAAAGGCCATAGCGGTCGCAGAGTTCGTAGAGGTAAGGATCGTCAGGATAGTGAGAAGTGCGGAGGAAGTTCATGTTGGCTTGCTTCATGAGAGTGATGTCAAGATCGTAAGTGGCACGGTCAACATAACGACCTGTGCGAGGATGATGGTCATGACGATTCACACCACGGAGTTTTACGTTCTTACCGTTGATTTTCAATACTTCACCAACGATTTCAACTTTCTTGAAACCAGTATGATTGTCGAAATGTTCATCTGCCACATCGATTGCTATAGGATAGAGATAAGGGTCGTAAGCTGACCAGAGATGCACATTGTTGATGGTTGTGCTTAAAGACACATTAATCGTGTCGTTAGGAGCAATCTTCTTGATTGTGCTGCTCAGTGTATGACCGTTGATTGTAACCTTTACAGGAACATTCTTAGCAGCTTTTTTGCCTGTATTGCAAACCTTGATATCTGTAGTGAAATTGCCATCTTTCCAATCGTCTGTTGGCATAGAAACCATCTTGTAATCAGCGATATGCACGTTTGGTCTTACCCACAACTGCACAGGGCGGAAGATACCAGAAAGTCGCCACATATCTTGGTCTTCGAGATAACTACCATCAGACCAACGATATACTTCGACAGCAAGCTTGTTCTTACCTTCGTGGAGATACTTTGTGATATCGAACTCTGCAGGTGACATGGAGTTCTGGGAATAACCGACCTTCTGACCATTCACCCAGATGTACATAGCTGATTTCACACCTCCGAAATGCAAAATCAAATTCTTTGAAAGCATTTCATTAGTCACATTTATATTTGTAACATACGATCCTACTGGGTTGCGGTTTTCGTATGCAAACCAACTCTTATCTGGTTCGCCCATCACGCGAGGTTCATCACGTTTGAAAGGATAAGAGATATTGGTGTATATAGGTTTTCCGTAGCCTTGCATCTGCCAGTTGCCCGGAACATTTATCTTATCCCAACTGCTTGTGTCATAATCCATCTTGTAGAAATCCTTAGGGCGTTCGTCCGGGTTCTTCGACCAATGGAACGACCATTTGCCATCAAGCGAAATGATCTCCTTGCACTCCCCCTCCTTCGAAGGCAACTGCAAAGTGCTATGATATGGCAACTTATTGATACCGAACACATGTGGGTTTTCCCAATCAACTGTTTGTGCTTGGGAACTCATAGCAGAAAATGCTAAAAAAGTTAAGAGTAGTTTTTTCATTCTGTTACGACTTCTATGTCATTATAAAATATGCGATTGCCTGACGTGATACGAGTACAATCAAGTTTCAGCAGACTGCCCGTAGCTGGAGTACATTTCACTGTCTGCCAGATAGGGTTGTTGACGATATTTGAGAACTCACCCTGAGCAAGTATCTTCCATGTCTTACCATCATCAGGAGAGATTGAAAGGATATAGTCAAGAGGCATACCATCCTTAGAGTCCTGTGAAGGAAGGAATCGGAATTCCTTAACCTTCTTTTGTTCTCCAATACCTATAAACATAGACTGTACTGGAGAACCCGAACCAGGGAAGAAAATATTATACTGCGAACACTTCTTCTCGCCATTATCAGCATTGTCCATATCAATCTCAGGAGCAAGATATGCATTAAGAGCAGAGATGATCGGAGTTGCCTTCGAATCGAGGATGGTAACACGAATCTTTCGAGTGATTGTGTTAGGGAAACAAAGTATTCGTTTGCGACCGATAGTGGTCATGCTACGCTGAGGTTCTTCGGAAATGACATCCTTCAACTCTTCCCAATGACCGAAGTTTGCTCCATCTATGATATCTCCATCAATAAACGCTTCAACCTTGAAGGACTTAACTCGCTGGCCCTTAGTAATATCTTCGCTGATAAGCAAACGGTTGAAAGCAGTTGGTTTCTTGAATGTGAGAGTTGACTCTATTGGCGAAATCTTACGCTTTGCCTTCAAAGGATGATCAAATATCTGCTTAATCATCTTATTGAATTGCACACCACGAATGCTATCTTCCTGATGAATAAGTCCATCCTTATCGATAGGGAAATTGAGGAGGAGAGTCGAGTTACGACCCACACTCTTATAATATGTCTCCATGAGTTTTGACAGACTCTTCACATGTCCGTTTTCAGCATCATGATAGAACCAACCCGGACGAATGGAAGTGTTAGTCTCTCCCGGACACCACACATCGCCATCCTCCATACCATAGTGCAATACTGGGTAGGAACAATCGCCATTACTCTTCATCATGCTCCAGTTGGTCTCACCAATGAAACCTGCCTCTGTACCCACCCAACGGAGATCGCCACGACGGTTAGAACCATCATTCCAGATGATACAGTTTGGTTGGAGTTCATGAATCATGCGGTAGGTTTCGTCCCATTCGTAATATTTAGTACGATCAATCTGTCGAGTCTCATCAGCACCACCGTACCAACCATTTCCACCATTAGCACCATCAAACCACACTTCGAACATATCGCCATATTCAGTCAAGAGTTCACGCAACTGATTACGGAAATAAGTGACATATTCCTTACGACCATATTCCGCATGATTTCTGTCCCAAGGGGAGAGGTAAACAGCAAAACGGAGTCCTTCTTTCTTGCAAGCATCAGCAAGTTCGCGAACCACATCGCCTTTACCATCTTTCCAAGGAGAATTCTTTACCGAATACTCGGTATATTTCGATGGCCACATACAGAAACCGCAATGGTGCTTGGCAGTAAAGATAATACCCTTCATACCGGCATTCTTACATGTTCGAGCCCATTGTTTCACATCCAAATTCTCAGGGTTGAACAACTTTGGATCCTCATTTCCATAACCCCATTCCTGGTCGGTATAGGTATTGAGCGAATAATGGATGAAGGCATACATCTCCATGTTCTGAAGAGCAATCTGCTGTTTCGAAGGTGTTGGTCCATAAACATCTTGTGCATGGAGGGAGAGGCATGACACAATAAATAAAATAATAGGTGTTAATGAGATCTTTTTCATATATCTATCAAGTTTATATTAAATTCTTTTGTATTAAGTTTCAAATGTGCTGCAAAGATAGTCTTTTTATGATTAAAAGTGTAGGACATTATGTTTCAAATATGGGAAAANNTGTTCATAATTATTTTTATATTTGATTCAATCTATTTGGATGCAGATTTCGCACTTCAGACGAAGGAGCTATGCGGGCATAGTGACTGAGGAGGAAGTAGAAAGATGCGCCAAAGAGATGAATAAAATATGAAAATGCACCTACAATGATTTATATAAATAATTTTGAATACCTACTTAATACTTAATCATATGAAAAAATATCTCCCTATTTCTGTTATGGCAATTGGATTAACTATAGTTGGCTGTCAGTCACCAGATGCTCAGTCAAAATTCGGCAATATGTCAATCGACGAGATTATCGCCAAGATGACACCAGAAGACAAGGCTAACTTTGTAATCGGTACTAACCGCGTAAGCGAGACTCCTCCTGATGCTCCTGAATCGCTCAAGAAGTATCCTCAGATTCATCCTAAATTCCAAAAGGATGCAGAAAAACATGGAGTGGACAGTTGGGAGAGCTTTAACAACTTCGTTGCTACATATTCAACCAAAGGTCGAGTTCAAGGTGCAGCAGGTCAGCATTGGGCAAACGACACTCTTGGCATTCCTCCTTTCGTATATGCTGATGGTCCTGCGGGACTTCGTATCGATGCAAAGCGTGATGGAGATAAGGGCGAATATTATTGTACAGCCTTCCCTACCGAAACCGCTCTCGCTGCCACTTGGGACCTCGACCTCGTGGAGGAAGTGACAACTGCAATGGGCGAAGAGACAAAGGAATACGGAGCAGATATCCTTCTTGCTCCTGCTATCAATATTCATCGTAATCCTCTTTGTGG
>DCIW01000131.1 GCA_002317225.1 Prevotellaceae bacterium UBA1716
GCGTTATCGTAGCTCTGGTCAACACCCTTACCATTTACAGGAGTATAAACTGGAGTGTAGTAAGTGTATGTGAGACCGTCTTCTGGGTTCTTGAGAGATGTGAAGTAAGTCTTAGCAAGACGCTTGTCGTTAGGATATTCCTTATACCAATCATCGTAGAGGTCGTCATCAGCAACTTCTGTGTGGTTCTGTGAATAACCCTGACCATTCTGACCATTTTGATAAGGGAAAGTCCAAGAGCAGTGAGTCTGGTGGTTACCCTGTGCATCAATCTTGTCACCATCGTGAGCAATAGTGAAGATATGTTCGTTTGTCTTACGCTTATTGCTTTCGTATTCACGACCCCAGAGTTTTGAATAATCAGAATCAAGAGCAAGTTTGCCGCTGTTAATCACCTTGTTAGCATATTCCACTGCCTTCTCAAGACGGCTGTCAGTCTTAGTGAATGAAGGGTCAGTCTGTGAGTTTGCGATTGCAGCAACCTGTGACTGTGTGAGTGGATTGTCACCCCAAACGAGGTAAGTACGAGCGAGAAGTGCCTGAGCTGCCTGCTTAGAAGGAGTGCGAGGATCGCCATCATAATCCTTGAGGAGTGATTCTGCATCCTGGAAGTCCTTTACGATCTGAGCAAATACCACATCGATCGACTGGCGTTCTGTTGTGCTACCACCATCTTCGGTGAAGACTGGAATTTCACCCCAAAGTTGAGCGAGTTTCAAGTTTGCAAGAGCACGGAGGAACTTAGCCTTACCTACTGCAGCATTGTATCCTGCTGTTGTCACCTTGCCTGCTTCGTAAGCAGTTGTGATGTTCTTGATTGCTTCATTATCTTGCGAAACACCTAGAAGGAGGTGATTGAAAATCTTTATCTGATACCAAGTGTCGGCAGCATGTTCGAAACGGCTGTTGAGTGGTCCTGCTTCGCTTTCTTCACCTTCGAATGAGATGAGTTTGTTTGACTGGAGTTCGATGATGAATGAGAATGAAGAGCTGAGCGGCTGCCAGTGGCTATAAACACCATTTACGAGTGAGAGTGCTTCAGCATCACTTTTAACTACGTTTTCATCTGTGATCTGGTTGTTGTCTCCGTCGTTATCCTTTGAACAAGAAGCAAGTGAAAGGTTAGCAGAGATTGCGACTGCAGCAAGTGCTGTGTAAAGGAAGTTCTTTCTTCCGAATGAGTTGTTTGTGAAAGTTTTCATAAGTCTTTTGTCCTTTCTTTTTACCTTTAATTTGTTATTACTATGTTTGTTTATTCTCTTATTTGATATTGGAAATAGTGTTTATTTCTAAATCCGCTGCAAAGTTACGGACTTTTATTCTTATGAGTTATCCCCTTCAATGGGTATTCTATGTACCATCAATGTGGTATATAGAATATAACTAACTGAAAACCAATAAAAATAGGGAATTCGAAATTAATCAAATTCCCTGTTTTTCCCCAATATTGAAACACAACATTATAAAGTCAAATTAACACCGAACACAAAACTGCGGCTTGATGGATAAGCACCACTGTCGGTTCCACTTGCCACTTCAGGATCATAACCCTTGTAAGGAGTGATGGAGAAGAGGTTGCTGCCTGTTGCATAAATGCGAACTCCGAGTGGGAATGACTTAGCAAGAGGGAGGCGATAACCGATGGTGAGGTTGCGAAGCTTCAAGTAACTTGCACTCTGCACATAACGGCTATCAATATAAGAAAGAGTGCGTGCGTTGCTTGCAAGACCGAGATAGTTGCCTCCGTTTGCAGAAGTCCAGGAATCTTTTACCGTACTGAGCACATTGTACGAATCGCCAGTGAGTTCGAGTCTGCGACCAAGAGCATTATAGAGTTTGCCTCCATAACTACCTGCAAAGTTGATTGACACATCAAGATGACGATAATTGAGTTGACTGCTGATGCCGTATGTGAGTTTTGGTTGGATGCTTCCAAGGATAGTGCGGTCGTTGCCATCAATCTTGTTATCATTGTTATTATCAACATATTTCACATCACCAGCCTTTGGAGTCTGACCATTCACAGTTGGGAGTTTTGATACATCCTCACCACTCTGAACTATACCATCAAACTGCAATCCATAGAACGAACCGAGAGCTTCGCCCTTACGAAGAATCTGCTGCTTGTCACTACCTGTAATCACATTGTCGGTAGTTCCCATGTTAGTGACTTTGTTGGAGTTGTGGGCGATGTTTGCACTTGCTGTCCAAGTAAGACCACGACGCTTGATGATGGTGCCATTAACAGCAAGTTCAATACCTTTGTTCTCTACATTTCCAACATTCTGAATCTGGCTTGTCACACCACTTGCAAATCCCATTGGCACTTCAAGAAGAAGGTCGTAAGTCTTCTTGTAATATACATCAAGGATGAAACCAAGTCGATTGTTGAGTACGCCTAAATCCACACCGAGATTGTAACTTGCAGTAGTTTCCCACTTCAAGTTTTCGTTGGCTGTATTTGCTTTCGAATAACTTGAACTGCCAGCATAACTGCCTGTTGCATAAGAGT
>DCIW01000155.1:0-4352 GCA_002317225.1 Prevotellaceae bacterium UBA1716
GCTTGCACCTTAACACCAACTGCTGGTTGACCAGTAGCAGCATCAACTACCTTACCGTGAAGATTGTGCAATGTCTGTGCATTTGCTCCTTGAGAGAAAAGAAGCATCAATGACGTTGCAATCAATGACAATGAGAATTTATTGTTTTTCATTTTCTTGCCTCCTTTCTTTCTTTTGCTTCAGTAGCTTCTACTACAGGTTTGAGATAGATGCAGTCGAGGAACATTTCACGAGAGTATGAAGTCTGACGGCTTGTTATATGGCACTTAAGTTCAAGACTTACGGTTGAGTTCTGCTGCTGATATTCACAAGTTGGGAATGTGAAACGACCTATATTAATAGTATCTATATCCGTGCCGGAATTAGTCTTTTCTTCGCTGAAGTTGAGATTCTTTTTCTTACCATCGGTATCTGTGTAGTAGAGAGTCGCCTTAAATTTGTTAGGTTTCGTATCCTTCGAATTTGATCGGTAAACTGTTTTTGGAAGAGTGACAACGCAGATGTCGTAAGTTCCGCTAAGAGTATTTGTAATCTCGAACTGTGCTGTCCAGTTGCTTGTACTTGATTTTGGTACAATATCAAGGTAGCTTCCACCAGATACGCCATCGTTTGATGTCTGACGGATGTTCATTGTACAAAGATTATAATCGAGAAGGTTTGCTTCGCGCTCACCTTCCATTTTGATAGGGTGGAAGAAGAGTTGCTCTTCGGTGAATGGCCATTTGTTCAAATAGTAGATCTTACCATTTGAGCAGTAGAGCGAATCCTTGATGTTTGCCTTGTCGAGATAGCCTCCAGCCTCGTAAGGATTACGATAAACGTGGTATGGCCATTCTGTTGTCTTATAAGCATTAGTGAAGATTGAGTCGTTCATCGAACGCTGGCGATTCTTGTTCCAGAAGAGGTCTTGAAGGAGACATACGTTACTCCAGTAGTTTGAAACTGAGTCTGCTTTCTCAATTGAACCATAATTGAAATACTTGCTTGCAGACTCCTTGACTGATTGCCATATCTCTGTACTTGGAGCCATCATCACGAAACTCGAGTCTTCGGAGTTGATTTGGTCGAATGTGCGGAAGAGAATGTTTTCTTTTCTCATTACAGAGTCGGAATAAACCTTCTGGCCATCGATAATCTCTGATTGGATACTGTTTTCTTCATCAAGTTCCTGATGTTCGTACTTAGCAATGAAACTTCCAATATGCTCAAACTCTTTCAAAGATGTGACAGCTTCGTAGATATTATAAGAGTAGTCAGCATCGTCGTTGATAACGTGGAGCAAACCATTTGTGGCAGGAAGGTTATAGCTGCCATTCACTACTGCCCCATTGTATAGAGCAGTTGGAGTGAGGTTGAGAAACTTGTCGTTAAGCATCTTCACGCTCTCTGCAGTTTGCGAGTTCATGTTGTACAGATTGTGAGCGATGTGGTTGCGCACAAAACGCTGGGCAACAGTTGAATCGCCTTGCTCTGTTTGACAAAGTGAGATGAGCGAATCGATGTTGTAAGTGCCATTGATTGGTGCCCAAACAGTGAGAGTCTGGTCAGCATCGAGAAGCTCTGCATAAGTCACGTTTGTACGCTTCGTATTATTATAAATATGTGTAGCGTTGAGCAACTTGTAAAAGTCGGAAAGCTGTGGATTGTCCTTCACAAGCTGAAGGAGCGATTCGGATCCATTAGCTTGTTGCTGGTCGTAGTGGTCGTTCCATGCATCAGAACAACTTGCTACAAATCCCCCAATAGGGAGAGCAAGGACTGCCACCTTCAACGCATTCTTTATTTTGTTACTATTAAAAATCATTTTCTATATATATTGTTTTTGTTTTCTATATATATTAATAATGTGTACTCTGTTCATCCACTACCTCCTTTTGCGGGAGGGGTAGGGAGTGTCTTCTAATGAGTATCTTCTGCTTTCAATCCTGCATATACGGACTTAGGACAGAACTCGAAGTAATTGATTGGGAGCTCTGCTTCAGCATTCTCTATCACGAGTTTGATGCGAAGGTAATACTCTTTTGATGGGTCAAGTGCCTGAGTGGTAAGGATCTTGCGGTACTTAGCATTGTTTGCACGAAGATTGTTTGAACCACCTTGGTTCCAAGAGTCCATATCCTTCATGTAGCCACGATTATGCATAGCCTTATCGATTGCACGATTTGCTTCTTCGTCATCTTCTCTGTCGGCCACCCAACCAATAGATGGGTCTTGACCCCAAACACGGAAGTCGATAGGCAATCCCATTGGTTGGAGGTTATCTTTCTCACCGAAGTAAATCTGCACTACACCACGGTCGTTACCTGCACCATAAGCAAAACGGATTTCGTATGTGTTTGCAGGGACTGGAGGCAACTTGAATGTAACGTCGAACTGTCCGATAAGGTCAATAGCATCAGAATATGTTGCCATCCATATACCACGTTCACGAAGAGAGAGTTTTGGAGTATGACCATGGAAATCCCAACCATCAACTTGCTTGAAACCAGTTGTATGAGTTGTTACACCACGAACACCAGCATTGAGGAACTCTGTTGACATTGTGATAACGTTCCAACGGATACGGTCGTTGAACACAACATCACGAGTCTTTACGTCGTATGTAAGGATATCGTCAATGTAGTGGTAGATACCATTGAGTGCCTGTTGGTTGAGTTTCTTGCTTGTGTCTCCATTAAGTCCGTTTGTGAAGATTCCGTTCATTTCGGTTGGAGTATAGACTTTCACACCACGAGCAGCGATATTTCTCTTGCCCACACCCTTACGATTGATGAAAAGACCTTCGGAAGGTGCAGACATCTTCATGATGGTTCCAGGCATGAGTGTTGTATACCAGTCAGTAGCATCAATAAGGTTTGGCATCGAACAAGTTGTCTTATAGTCGATACCACTCTCCGAGATAGTGAAGTCGTTGATTGCTCCATAATAAGGGAGGAGATGGTAGGCTATGAAGCGATTGAGAGGGTTCTTCTCGTTTGTCCAATCATCATCGTACTTGTTTGCATCGTTAGGATAAGTCTGGTCATAAACAGACTTTGCGTAAGCCTTAAGTTCGTCGAGATTGTTGATGCCTTTTGATTTGAACACAGAGTCTGGTTCGATAAGGGCTGTGAAACGCTTCATGCGTGTTCCGATATACTTACAGAGTTTCTCTTCGCCCGAACGGTGGAAGTAAACTCCCTTATTTACAGAGTCGACTCCACAAGAGTATGATTCGTCGATGTAGTCATAAAGTTTATTGTGCAAGCCTGTGAGTGTGAGTGCACTTACGAATATGGATACGTTAGGGTCATCCTCGATCAATTCTGGAAGATAAGCGTTCGAAGGCTGGATGACATGGTCGAGAGTATGAACCACACCATTCTCCACTGAGTCATCACGAATCACAAGTTTTGAAACCATATTGATGTAATATGCGATGTTTCCGTTTGTTGCTGTGCTATCGCAAGAGAACGAAAGGAAACGGTCGTTCATATTTGGAGTTGGAATATTACCATCAGTAAGGTCAGATGTGAAGTAAGCATTATTGATGAGGTGGTTCCAAGAGATTGTGTCGCACTCAGCTGTTGTGAGTTCATCAATACTCTTAAGACCTTTCTGCTTGAGATATGCGTCGATAGCATTATTGGTAGGAGCAAGACAGGTGTAGCTTCCGTAAGTAGCCATCATACCATACATGCCCGAACGCTGAAGGATTTCGGTGAACTCGCTATAGAGTTCTGGGCGGTTTGAAAGATAATCGCTCACCATCTCACCTGTGAAGGTAAGATAATTCTCAGGAAGTGGTTCGTCCGAGCAACTTGTAAGGAACAAGCCGCTTCCTGCAATGCTAAGGATTGCAAGGACTGCCACTTTCAACGATTTCATTATTTTGTTATATAATCTTTTCATATTGCTTTAGTTTGTTAGTTGGCTATGTAATCGTCAGTCTTATATGCAGGATTCTGAGTTATCAAAGGATTCTGCACAATCTCGTCATGATTGTATGGCCAGAAGAGAATGTCCTGAGTGCTGAGCTTCACGCGGATAGCTGCTGCATTCTCAGTAAACTTAGGAAGAACCTTATTAATCAAACGGTCGTTGTTTCCATCACGACGTGCTAAACGAACAAGGTCGAACCAACGCTTTCCTTCGAACATAAGTTCACGCTGACGTTCATCAAACACAAGATTCTCCATCTTCATACGTGAATCAGAATAGTTATCGAAGACAAGAGTGTCAGTTGTTGCGATTCGCTTATTATTAGCACGTTTCCAAACTGCACTTATACAGTTGAATGCATTGCGATAATGATCTATCTGCTCATCTGTAGGAGTTTCTTCAGTATCACCAGCAAGTTCAATTTCTGCTTC
>DCIW01000155.1:4495-4659 GCA_002317225.1 Prevotellaceae bacterium UBA1716
TTGCTGATATAAACCTTATTGTTTACTTCAACAAGATTTTCAAGATAGCGGCAGTCGGTCTTTCTAAACATCTCGTTTGTGCCTGCTGTTACATCTTTTGTGAAATCTGCAGGTGCACCAATCTGTCCAGTCTTAGTTGAGTTTGAACCATAGAAACTTGATAC
>DCIW01000107.1 GCA_002317225.1 Prevotellaceae bacterium UBA1716
TGTGGGGTATCAAACTTGGGTTAATTCACCTTGCTCTCCGAGAAGTACCAATCTCTCAGATTCTTAACAAGTTTTTCACCCTTCAATTCCATTTCTTTCTGCAACTTGATATCAACGGATGATGCTCCAACCTTAATGTTAAACTTGCCTGGTGCTATGTTCCACTGGCGTTTTCCATCATTCGAGTAATAACCGAGTTGCTCTGTGTACACCTTGATGCTCACAGACTTCTTCTCGCCCGGAGCAAGACTCACGCGGGCAAATCCCTGGAGTTGGATAGGACGAATATTTTGCCCCTCACTTGTTGGAGAGAGATATAGTTGGGCTATTTCATCACCCGCCACATCACCTGTGTTCTTAACCTCAAACGAAAGTGTGAACGATTCGTCGGAGGTGTTGGCAGTTTCAGCAACCTTCAAATTGCTGTATTCGAATGTTGTATAACTCAATCCATAACCGAATGGCCACTCCACTCGTGGATCAACCTTATCAGAATAATTGTAGCAAATTGGTTCGTAAACTTCCTCCTTAGGATAACTAACACTGAGTTTTGCTGAAGGCGAAACCTTTCCGCTGAGGATATCAGCCACGGCATTTCCACCCTCCTCGCCCGGATACCAAGCCTGGATGATTGCGGCACACTTGTCAGCAATTCCAGAGATAACCTGGGCACGACCACCAAACATAACGAGAACAACCGGTTTGCCTGTAGCTATGAGCGACTTGACAAATTCTTCCTGCTTACCAGGTAAGCGTAATCCCTGTCGGTCACGGTTCTCACCACAAAGCATCACATTCTCACCCATTGCAGCAACAATCACATCACAATTCTCAGCCTCCTTCAAGGCTAATGCAGCATCTGCCTTCTCTCCTGAATCCACCTTACGATGTAGGATTTCATATTCCCATGCACGCTCATCACCACCAACAGTATATTTAGTTTCGATTTCCTCAGTCCAATCCACTCCACGAGCATAAGACACGGTGCAATCCTTAGGCATTCGCGACTGCATACCTTCGCGAAGAGTCACGATATGTGGGTGTTCGCTATCCACATCCATCTTCTTCCAGAAGTAGCTCATGGCAGGGAACGAATAGTCGCCACACATAGCCCACATAGAATTTGCATTAGGACCTGTAAGGAGTACCTTACGAGCATTTTTGAGAGGGAGCACACCATCATTCTTCAGCAGCACAACTGATTGAGATGCAATATCGTATGCAGTCTGACGTTCTTCCTTCGAATCGAGAACAATCTTCTCATTGCTATAGAGATAACCATCCTTATCGAAGAGACCTGCACGGAACTTGTAACGAAGCACATTCTTTACAGCACGTTCGAAAGTTTCCTGCTTCACAAGTCCTTTCTCCAATGCCTCAGGAAGGAGTTCGTAGTTCGAACCACTTGGGAAGTCCACATCATTACCCGCATTAATCGCTGCAGCAGCACGATGGAGATTGTCTTCGAGTCCCGGAATCTGGTCGATTGCAGTATAGTCGCTCACTATCATTCCATCAAATCCCACATAACCACGAAGGATCTCTTCAAGAATCTCTTCATTTGCCACACAGTTGGTGCCGTGAACAGCATGATATCCAGGCATGACAGCCTTACTGCCCGCAAGTCTTATCATAGTCTCGTGAGGAAGCAGAATCTCTTCCATCATCTCCTTTTCATCAGCATCTCCACCGCCACCATAACCAAGGTAATGCTTCGAACATGCTCCTACTCCCTTCTTCAGATCGCCTTGTTGCAAACCCTTCACAAAGGCAGTTCCCATAACAGCAGAGAGGTAGCCATCTTCACCATAAGACTCTTCCAGTCGGTTAAAACTTGGAGTGCGGCACACATCCACCATTGGTGAGAGCGAGAGCACACCACCCATCTTGCGCATTGCCTCTCCAGTCTGCTTGGTCTTGAGTTCGGCAAGTTCAGGATTAAAAGAACAAGCCTGCCCTATCTGCTGAGGATAGATGGTTGCATCCTGAGTGTTCACACCCGAAAGCACCTCCTCGTGGAAGAGTGCAGGAATACCGTTTGGAGTATTTTCGATGAGCCATTTCTGAACTGCTGCCACGCGATCGCGAAGCAGATTTGCATCCATCGGCTTTTGACTTGCATACTGGGAGAAATGCCCGATTCCGTTTGGTATGAGCTTTTTGCACTGTGCCTCATCAAGATTTCCATTTTCATCGAAGAGGTCGTCCATAAACCTACTCTGCAACTGTGCCACACATTCTGCTTGTGACATTTTGCTATACAACTCATCCACCTGACGGTCGATATCTACAGATTGTTCCAGTCCGCCGCCACATCCTGCAAGCGCAACCGAAGCCATAATCATTGCCATTGTTCTTTTTTTCATATATACATTAATACATTATGTTTTTCTGTTCGACAAATGTACGGCATTTAGTTCATTATTCCAAATAATTTCATTTTTTTCTTGCAAAATGATTAAACCAATTTCTTATTGGATAGTCATACCCACAGAAAGTAGCTTACAAAATTCACAGATACTCATTAATAAACTTAATAACTTAGAAACTTAAAAAATTACTTATCAAGATGAAAAAATTATTTCTTATGCTCCTCATGGCAGTGGTAACACTCGGAGCAAGCGCACAGGGTCAGGGCCCACGTCGTCAGTTCAATCCAGAAGATATGGCAAAGCGCCAGGCATCGCAAGTGAAGGAAGCATGTGCAGACCTCACAGACGAGCAGTACACAGCAATCTACAACCTCTACCTTGAGTCATCGAAGAAGCAGCAGGCAGAACGCGACTCACTCATGAAGGCAGGCAACCAGGGCGAGCGTCCACGTTTCAACCCTGAGGCTATGCAGAAGCGTATGGAAGAGATGAACGCTAAGCTCAAGACAATCCTCAACGAAACTCAGTACAAGGCATACGAAGAAGCTATGCAGAAGCGTATGGAACGTATGCGCCAAGGCGGTTTCGGTGGTGGTTTCGGCGGTGGTCAGCGTCCGAACTAATGACAAACTACATATACATTTCTCAGATCAACTAACTCCAACATCATATATAAATACACTACTATAAAACAATCCCCATCTGAGAAATAACTTTTTATTTCACCAAAAGTGAAGGCATGCTCACCCCGAGCATGCCTTCATTGTTATATATTTAACCCTTACAATAACATTAACCCAAGTTTGATACCCCACA
>DCIW01000030.1:0-426 GCA_002317225.1 Prevotellaceae bacterium UBA1716
TAGAGTGGTTCTTTGGAATGTTCACAATAAGGTCAAACTTATGGTCGTGAATCATATCCATTACATTCTCATTTGCTGAAGTCTCATCATCTGGCCATGCAACAGCAGTTGCCTTAGCACCATTTTCATTAAGATACTTAGCTGTACCCTCTGAAGCGTAAACTGTATAGCCTGCCTTTACGAGAGCCTGAGCAGCATCGAGAAGACTTGCCTTCTCCTTTGCACCACCACTTGAGAGCATGATACCCTTCTCCTTTGAAGGAATCTTGTAACCAGTAGCAATCATAGAGTTGAGGAGTGCCTCTTCGTAAGTATCACCCATACAACCAACTTCGCCTGTAGATGACATATCTACACCAAGAATTGGGTCTGCGTTCTGAAGACGAGCGAATGAGAACTGCGAAGCCTTAACACCCATACGGTCAA
>DCIW01000030.1:497-2609 GCA_002317225.1 Prevotellaceae bacterium UBA1716
CTGTCTCGATGAAGTTGCGCTTGAGAACCTTTGACACGAATGGGAATGAACGAGATGCACGGAGGTTACACTCGATAACCTTGATATCGCTACCCTTTGCAAGATACTGGATGTTGAATGGACCTGAGATATTGAGTTCCTTTGCAATAGCACGAGAGATACGCTTAATCTGACGAGCCTGAGCAAATGTGATGTTCTGTGCAGGGAATACCATTGTAGCATCTCCCGAGTGAACACCTGCATACTCAACATGTTCTGAAATGCCGTATTCAACTACTTCACCATTCTGAGCAACACCATCAAACTCGATTTCGTTAGTCTCAGTCATGAACTGAGAAATAACTACTGGATATTCCTTGCTGACTTCTGATGCTGCAGCGAGGAAACGAGCAAGTTCATCATCATCGTAGCAGACATTCATTGCAGCACCAGAAAGAACGTATGATGGACGAACGAGTACAGGATAACCTACCTGATCAATAAACTGCTTAACATCTTCCATAGAAGTAAGTGCGCTCCACTTAGGTTGGTCGATACCGAGTTGGTCGAGCATTGCAGAGAACTTACCACGGTTTTCAGCACGGTCGATTGATACTGGACTTGTACCGAGGATTGGCACACTCTGACGATGGAGCTTCATTGCGAGGTTGTTAGGAATCTGACCACCTACTGAAACGATAACACCACGTGGCTGTTCGAGGTCGATGACATCAAGTACACGTTCGAATGAGAGTTCATCGAAGTAGAGACGGTCGCACATATCGTAGTCTGTTGATACTGTCTCTGGGTTATAGTTAATCATGATTGACTTATAACCGAGCTTACGAGCTGTGTTGATGGCATTAACCGAACACCAGTCGAACTCTACAGATGAACCGATACGGTAAGCACCAGAACCAAGAACGATTACAGACTTCTCATTATTATAATAGTTGATATCGTGACCTTCTACTGCGTATGTCATATAGAGGTAGTTGGTGAGTTCTGGATGCTCACTTGCAACTGTCTCAATACGCTTAACTGCAGGAAGGATACCGAGCTTCTTACGATAAGCACGAACTGCAAGGTTTTCCTTCTCCATGTTGCCCTCTGGCTTAAGAACGAAACGAGCAATCTGGAAGTCAGAGAAGCCCCAAATCTTTGCTTGGCGCATTACATCTGCAGGAATTTCTTCAAGAGAATTGTAGCCTTCGAGCTTATGCTTGTAGTCTACGATATTCTTCATGCGCTCAATGAACCAAGGATCAATCTTTGTAAGTTCTTCGATACGCTCTACTGTATAACCTTCTTCAAGAGCCTGAGCAATTGCGAAGATACGAAGGTCGGTTGGGTTTTCGAGTTCCTCATCAAGATTTTCAAACTTAGTATGATCATTTCCGACGAAACCGTGCATGCCCTGTCCAATCATACGGAGACCCTTCTGAAGCATCTCTTCGAATGAGCGACCGATAGACATGATTTCACCTACTGACTTCATTGAAGAACCAATCTTACGGCTCACTCCTGTGAACTTAGTGAGGTCCCAACGAGGAATCTTACAAATCATGTAGTCAAGTTCAGGAGCCTTATATGCTGAATTTGGAGTACCCATCTCACCAATCTGGTCGAGAGTGTAACCAAGAGCAATCTTAGCAGCAACGAATGCAAGTGGATAACCAGTTGCCTTTGATGCGAGAGCAGAAGAACGAGAAAGACGAGCGTTAATCTCAATGATACGATAGTCGTTTGTAACTGCGTTGAATGCGAACTGAATATTACATTCACCTACGATATTGAGGTGACGAACGCACTTGATAGTGATTTCCTGAAGCATCTTAACCTGTTCATCAGTAAGAGAACAAGTTGGGGCAACAACGATAGACTCACCTGTATGAATACCGAGTGGGTCGAAATTTTCCATTGAAGCAACAGTGAAGCAGTGGTCGTTAGCGTCACGGATGCACTCGAACTCAATTTCCTTCCAACCCTTAAGTGATTCTTCAACGAGAACCTGTGGAGCGAAAGTGAATGCTGACTCAGCAATCTCTGTGAATGTCTTCTCATCTGGACAAACACCAGAACCAAGACCGCCGAGTGCGTATGCAGAACGAATCATGATTGGATAACCAATCT
>DCIW01000030.1:2760-6523 GCA_002317225.1 Prevotellaceae bacterium UBA1716
TGGACACCATACTTCTCGAGTACACCACTTTGATAGAGAGCAGTACCTACGTTCAGACCTGTCTGACCACCCCATGCAAGCATAATGCCATCAGGGTTTTCCTTCTTGATAATCTCTTCAATAAAATAAGGAGTGATTGGCAAAAAATACACCTTATCAGCGATACCGTCCGAAGTTTGGATGGTAGCAACATTTGGATTGACAAGAACTGATTTGATACCTTCTTCACGCAGAGCCTTGAGAGCCTGGCTACCAGAGTAGTCGAACTCACCAGCCTGTCCGATTTTTAGGGCACCCGAACCGAGTACGAGCACCTTCTTAAGCTGTTTCTTCATTGGAAAATTTTGGTTGTTAAATTCTTTTTGCCTAAATTTGTGCAAAGGTACAAAAAAAAAGTGTATTCTTTCGTAATAGAAGCATAAAAAAGTAAGCAGCCTTAGCAAAAATGGTGATAAATTGCTAAAAGCTGCCTAAACTATTATAAGAAAAACCTTGGTTTGCAAAATAAGCAAAATAAGTAATTGGGATGTGTCCGTTTATGGTTCAACCCATTTCCCATTGCGATACACAAGTACAAGGGTTTCCTTGCCTTTGTCGGTCACGACATATATTTCCGAACCTTCTTTAGGAGTCAGATTGACATCGAAGAACCATTCAGGGAAACCGCCATCGCCGAGTGAAGAAGTAGTAAATCCACCTCCCGAACAAGGCCAAGCATGTTCGTCTGGGCCACCCATTTCCTTGCAGAATGGTATACGCAAATGATCGGTTTGATTGCTATAAAAACGAGCAACTGCATATTCCTTATCATTTGGAGTAAACTTGGTACCATCGTAGTCAAGACGTAGGCCGTAATATATATCCGAACTTGTTCGCAACTTCTTCACATCAGCAGCAACTGCAACAAAACCGTTGAGCACACCTTTTGCATCGTTCTGTTTGAAGTGTTCCAATTTATCCATTCCAATCACTTTCTGCAAAAGTGTTGTGCTATCAGGCTTAGGAATACTCATACGTAAAGAATGTAATCTCTCACGATCCACAGCCGAGAGATGCCAAGCTGAGTCGGTACTCAACCGAACATAATCAGCCTTTGTCAGTCCTTGCTTATGCAGCAAATTACTACGGTGTTGCCAGAAACCATCCTGTTGTTTGATTTCCTTATGCGTAAATCCAACCTCCGGTCCCTGAGGTTGCAGATAAACATCCGATGATGTGCTACATCCTGTGGTGCATACCAATGTCAAGATGAGCAGAATTGGAAGTAAGCGAACTATCTTCATACTGTTTTTTGTTTTTGATAAGTTTATTCTATTTAATTTAATTGCTTGACACTTTGCCGCCCATGATATCAATAAGTTCGTTCGTAATGGCTTGCTGACGTGACTTGTTGTAAAGAAGTGTAAGTTCTTGGAGAAGTTCCTTAGCATTATCATCAGCAGTCTGCATAGCAAGCATACGGGCAGCATGTTCTGAAGTTACGGAATCGAGTATGATACCATAAACCTTAGAATTGAGCATCTTAGGATGGAGTTCGGCAATGAGTTCTTGAGCAGATGGTTCGGTAATATACACCTGTTCCTCTTTCTTCACCTCTTGCAACTGTGGAACAGTCATATCAAGAACTTCGCGAGTGATGACTTGTTTACCCATACTCACGAAATGATGATAGATAAACTCTACTCGGTCTATATTGCCTGCTGTTAGTTCTGATTGCAAGTATTGCACGAGATCGCGACAAGGAACAAATGCATCACCTTTACCTACGTTCTCCGCTATGAGATTGAAGTCGAGGTTGCATTCCAAACCATCTTTTTTCAAATCGTGGAGAATTTTCTTGCCAATAGGAATGATTTGCGCATCAATGCCTTGCTCCTTATATTCTTTGAGAGCAGTTCGCGTAGCTTTTGACACATTCGAATTAAATGCTCCACAAAGTCCGGAACCAGACGACACAGGCAAGAGGGCAACACGTGTCGCCTTCTTTTCCATGTCGTTAGAAGTTATTCCGCCCAATGCCTCCACGATGCTTTGCATCTCATTTATATACACAAGGAAGGTTTGTGTCATCTGCTGGGTGCGGTGCAACTTGGCACTCGCAACCATACGCATGGCACTTGTAATCTTCTGTGTACTTTGTACTGAAGCAATGCGACCTTTGATTTCTTTTAATGATGCCATTAGAGTTTGATGTTAGAAGCAACCTCTTCAATTATCTTTGTGATGTTATCATCAATCTTGCCTTGTGAAAGCGGAACGAGCACATCATCCTTGTGAGTAGTCTTGAGGAGTTCGAGGAACTGAACTTCGAATTCACGAGACTGGCCAACTTCGATATTACGCAACAAGCCATGAGTACCACAATAGAGGATAGCAATCTGTTCCTCTACAGGCATTGGAGAGTACTGCTTCTGGATAAGGAGTTGTGAGTTCTTACGACCCTTATCAATAGTGAATGCTGTGACAGGGTCCATATCTCCACCAAACTTAGAGAAGGACTCAAGTTCGCGATACTGAGCCTGGTCAATCTTCAATGTACCAGCCACCTTCTTCATTGCCTTGAGCTGAGCGTTACCACCTACACGAGATACGGAAATACCAACGTTGATAGCAGGACGTACACCTTGGTTGAAGAGGTTGGTCTCAAGGAATATCTGACCATCAGTGATAGAAATCACGTTGGTTGGGATATAAGCAGAAACGTCACCCGCCTGAGTCTCAATGATTGGGAGAGCTGTAAGCGAACCACCACCCTTCACTTTTCCTTTGAGAGAATCTGGAAGGTCGTTCATCTTCTCAGCCACTTCCTGCTGATTGATAATCTTTGCAGCACGTTCGAGAAGACGAGAGTGGAGATAGAACACATCACCAGGATATGCCTCACGACCAGAAGGACGCTTCAAGATAAGCGAAACCTCACGATAAGCAACTGCCTGCTTTGAAAGGTCATCATAAACCACAAGAGCATGACGACCAGTATCACGGAAATACTCACCGATTGCAGCTCCGGCAAATGGCGCGAAATACTGCATGGCAGCAGGATCGGATGCAGTAGCACTAACTACGATAGTATAGTCCATTGCACCTTTCTGCTTGAGAGTATTTACAATAGTGGCAACGGTAGAACCCTTCTGTCCCACAGCCACATAGATACAATATACTGGTTTGCCTGCTTCGTAATTTGAACGCTGGTTAATGATGGTATCAATAGCGATGGCAGTCTTACCAGTCTGACGGTCACCGATGATAAGTTCACGCTGACCACGACCGATAGGAATCATTGCATCAACAGCCTTGAGACCAGTCTGGAGAGGTTCGTTTACAGGTTGACGATAGATAACACCCGGAGCCTTTCGCTCAAGTGGCATCTGACAAGCATCACCCTCGATTGCTCCCTCACCATCGATTGGTTGACCAAGCGTGTTGACCACTCGACCAATCATCTTTTCGCTGACAGGGATAGAGGCAATGCGGCCTGTACGTTTCACAGCATCACCTTCTTCAATATTATCTGTAGGACCGAGAAGCACAGCACCGACATTATCCTCCTCGAGGTTCATCACGATGGCTTGCATACCATTGTCAAACTCGAGAAGTTCGCCTGCCTCAGCATTACGAAGACCATAGATACGAACCACACCATCCGATACGGTAAGCACGGTTCCCACCTCAGCCTCAGCACCAATCGCCTCATCATTCTCGATGTCGGCAAGTTGCTGACGGAGCATCGCTGTTACTTCAGATACTTTTATTTGTTCCATAA
>DCIW01000162.1 GCA_002317225.1 Prevotellaceae bacterium UBA1716
GAGTTGCGAAAATAGGTTTCAGCCATTTCCGAATCGGTGGTATACATAAATACCATAGGCAATTCTTCATCGTTCTTTCGCAAACTACTGATACGCAGACTTGGACAAATTCCCACAACTGGATAGTTTATGTCTTCTTCCACTTCTTGATAAAGAGGTTTTCCGACTTCAATCCAACTATATTTCTTTGAAGCAGCCTCATTGACAATAAAGGCTCCGATACTATCGGACTCATTGAAACCACGTCCCTTCAATATGTCGATACCCATAGTTTTTATGTAATCCTTATCAACAGGCATTACGGTCAGCAAGATTGCACTTTCGCCTACTCGAGGCATTCTGCTCCACAACATATATCGATCGTCGGTTCCTAATGCAAAGCGAGAATAGCTGATGCTTTGCACATCGTCCAGCTTCATGAGTTCTGCTTGCAGAGAGTCTTTCTTCGCAACAGACTCCATCGAATTGAGGGTGCCATAAAGTATGTGCTCTTTATCATAGCCGTAATCAATATTATAAATAAAGATAGACTGAAGCAGATAAATCATCACGCACTCTACTGCTATATAACTGATTACAAGTTGGAAGGAGATTCGGATGTTACGCAAACGGCGACTTCGCATCGGGATGTCTTTCAGTCCCTTCATTGCTATGGCAGGGCGGAATGATGTTGCATAATATGCAGGATAAAGTCCCGAAAGCAAACCGATGATTATAGCACCAAATAATGTAAGGTGCACCACATTCAAGTGGTCTAAAGGATTGATATTTCCAACCGTAACATAATTGAATGCATAGAGAAGCAACATAGACATAACAAACGCAATCAACGCAGCAGCCAATGATTCAAGAATGAGCATCATCATCAACGTATAGCGGTTTGCACCAAACACACGTCGAGTATTGATGTTCTTCATGCGGAATGGGGTTTGCGCCAAAGCATAGTTCATCATATTCACATTAGTGATGACAAGAACAAGGATTGCAGATATGAACAGGATTGCAACGATATTCTCATTTCCCATATCCCATATCTCATCAACTCCTGAGAAGTAAGTCTTGTGGATAGGCGCAAGCTTCACCTTCATTCCATCAGTACTCTTTTGCATCTCCGCTAATTCTTCTGTGCTATACTCTTCGTTATGAAGCAAGCGGTCAAGCAACTTTTCAAGAATCTTGTTCTCTACATACGGAATATTCTTAGCATCGTCGATCTTCGCGTACACGTGATAATTATAATTGGTATACGAGAGCGAATCACGACCCTTTCCATAGCGATACAAGGCATTTCGCACACAACAGTTGCTTGGGAAATCCTTATACACGCTCACAACCTTGAAGTTAAATTTCTGTCCGTTCATTTCCCACTTCAAGTCTTTGCCCACAACATCGGTCGAACCAAACCACTTCTTTGCAAAAGACTCAGGTATAAGCATACCATCTCTCTTAGTCACAAAGACTGGGTAATCAGACGAAAGTGAATCAGGTGCAATGCCCTTTCTCCAGAAGTTCAACTGCTTGCCATATCCTCCCACACTTTGGATTGATGTTACGAACTTGCCATCACGGAAGAAATTGATTTCGGTAGAAGGAAGCGGATCGGTCATTGCATCTTCAACATGCTTCACTTCCTTAGCAATATCACTCAATGGTGCTAAAACATTTGCAATGCGGACTGTATCTTCTCCGAACATCTTGCCTTCCAACTCCACTCGATAAATCTTCTCAAAGTCTTCGAAACAACGATTATATCTCAGTTGTTCATCCAACTTTGTCATGAAGAGATAGAATGCACACAATGCAACCACCAAACCCAAAAAGTTCAGTGTGCTTGTCATAAAAAAGCGACGGAACGTGTGTGTATAATTGCGTAACAAACTAATCATGTCGCAAAGATAAGACTTTTTTATTGAAATCAACTATGAAATTGGAAGCTAATGCGCATTCTGTCACATAAAGCGTAAAATAATTTGACAATGTTACGTAAAATGTTTTTACACTCGACGTTTTATGCACTTTTTTCTTGTATCAATCACATTTTAATAAGATAACTTTGCATCGTCAAACAAAAGAACAACGAAAACAACAGCAATATGAAAGCAATTTTCACAATGATAGCATTAGCAATGATGACTTCTGTCTCTGCTACCGCAACTAATAGACCAGATGTAGTTGGTACAGTTTATGATGAGAACGGTGACCCAATGCCTTACGCAAATGTAGTGCTTCTCTCAGCAAACGACTCCACATACATTATGGGAGCTACTACTGACGATTCTGGTTCGTTCAACATCAAGACTCCTGAAACTGATGGAATCCTCAAGATTTCGAGCATTGGTTACACTACTAAATATATAAATGTGTCGGAAGTCAAGGCAGGCAGTTCTTGCGTAGTTCGTATGGAGAATGATTCACGAATGCTTGATGAAGTAGTTGTGAAGAGTTTGCTTCCAAAGACTCGCGTTCAAGGTGATGCTATGCGTACTATCGTTGCAGGAAGCATTCTTGAAAAGTCGGGAACAGCTACTGATATGCTCAACAAAATTCCTTCGCTCTCTGCAGAAAAGGATGGAGGAGTAACAGTCTTCGGTCGTGGTGATGCAGAAGTTTACATCAATGGTCGTAAGGTTCAAGATCTCAAAGAACTTTCACGTCTTCGCGCAGAACAGATACAGAGTGTGGATGTTGTGCATAATCCAGGAGCACGTTATGCAGCAAATGTAAAGGCTGTAGTTCGCATCCAACTCAAGAAAGCGCAAGGCGAAGGCTTCTCATTTACTGATGATGCAATGGGCGTTTATCAATATGGATTGACTGGCACAAACAATCTTGACCTCAACTACCGCAAGGGTGGACTTGATGTTACAGGTTCGTTCTGGGCAGGTTCTTATGGACATACAGAATCACATCAGGAAAACAACATGAGTTACTACGTAGGTCCCGACAAGATTTATGCGCATTCTGTTCAGAATCACAACAATCGTTGGGAGGGATGGTCACCACAGTTGCAGTTGAACTATATGATAAATGACAACCACTCATTAGGTGCATTCTACAAGTTCGATAATCATCCTTATGAAAATTCAGGTGGTATTCTTACTACCGAATCATACAAGAATGGTGAATTTGAAGAGTTTTCGGAAAGCGATATCAATCAAGGTGGCGAATTTAAGAAGCATATCTTCAATGCTTATTATAATGGTAAGATTGGAAAACTTGGTATAGACTTCAACGTTGATGGTCTTTTCGACAAGACAAACGATCCTAACTCCACTCACGAAACCACAACACTCAAGGATGGAACAAAGCGTTACACATCAGTAGACAATAATACCGACAGCAAGAACAACTTCTGGGCAACCAAGCTCATCTTCTCTTATCCTGTATGGAAAGGCAACCTCTCTGTCGGTGGTGAATATTCGCACAACAATCGCAACGATGCCTATTCGTTCGTAAGCGAGGAGCAACTCGCTGTTACTGCAACTGATACAGACATCAAGGAATCTATGGGTTCTGCATTTGCAGAATATGGACGCAGTTTCGGAAAGTTCTACACTCAGGTAGGTATTCGTTATGAGTATCTTAATAATGAGTACTTCAACTTTGGTGTGAAAGAAAACGATGTTTGTCGCAAGTACGGTGACTGGTTCCCTACTGCCACAGTATCAACATCATTGAAAAACTGGCAGTTGTCTCTCTCTTATCGCAGAGACATTGAGCGTCCTTCATACAGCAGTCTGTCAAGTTCTACTATATATATCAATAAGTATTCTTACCAGAGCGGTAATCCATACTTAAAGCCAACATACACACACTCAATAGTGTTCAATGCAGCTTACAAAACCTTCAACTTCACATTGAATTATGGTCATATAAATGATGCAGTTTGTTTGCTCACCGAACCTTACCCTGGTTGTTCCGATCCATTCGTTAGCCTCATCCGTCCAAAGAATGCGGACAAGTCATACGACCGACTCGTAATCAATCCTTCATATCGCCCAACTATCGGTATTTGGCATCCAATGTGGAGTGCGGGACTTGTATTACAAAACTTCCAATCGCTCAATGCGGAAGGTGAGATGATTACGATGAACAAACCTTATGGACAGTTTGTTTGGAACAATGATTTTGAACTTCCTAAGGGATGGAGACTTAACGCAATGATGCAGTTCAGCACAAAAGGTGATTACGATAACTTCCGAATGACAAAGTGCATCTTCGATACAAAATTCGGTGTCCAAAAGGATTTCAACCTTCACACACTCGGAACTCTCACAGTTGATGCTCGCATCTACGACCCATTCAACATAAAGGCTTCAGATGCTACTATTATGGGCATCCGCGAACTCACAAGCTATAACCCAAGTCGCCGCACCTTCCAACTCAACCTCACTTGGAAATTCAACGAGGCACGCAGTAAGTACAAAGGTTCGGGTGCAGGTAGCCAACAGAAGGCAAGAATGAAATAATAATCATTCACGCTCAAACTTGAAACTTGAAACCTGAAACTTGAAACCTGAAACTTGAAACCTGAAACTTGAAACTTTAATCATACCCCCCAATAACACCCCCAAAATTATGAGACGCACAATATTAGGCATTATAATACTCTCTATCGGTACAATGATGATGTTACGCACACTTGGAATAAGTGATTTCGAATGGTTCTTCTCCACCGATTGGAAAAAGTACATCGTCCCAGGAGCAATTATCTTAGTGGGCATAAAGCTCTTGTTCACCTCCCACCGTCATACTCATGAGAATGATGAATTCAAACTGTGTGATGTTCCTGAAATGGGAAACAACGACCGCATCAACATATCAGCTTCTTTTACAGGCAATGCTTATGACTTCGCAAACCGCAAGTTTAGAGGAGCAAAGATTAATGCGTTCATGGGTGGAGTCAAGCTTGATCTCCGTGATGCCATTATCGATGAAGACTGCACCATAGAGATTCATACACTCTTTGGAGGAGCGGATATCCAGATGCCTAAGAATGTGAATGTCGTTATCAACAGCAATTGCCTTATCGGAGGCGTAAGCAATCATCTCCGTCCAACAAGCATTGCAGATGCAAAGACTATCCGCATCAATGCAAACTGCTTCTTTGGTGGAGTGGACTTAAAAGATTAAGAGGTAATATTTTTCATTTTTCTTTTAAAATCGGTATGTGCATAGGACTCTACATGTTCTTCCGCATCCTTAATTCTGCCGACGACATCATTCGCCAAATAGAAGAATAAAACGATTCGCATGACACATTTATAATATTTATCAGTTTAAACATAACAAAAAGTACAATTATCTTATTTCCCCAATAATTAAAGGTAGTGCGCACAGACTGTGAAGTTAGTGTGCACATTTTTTATGCCTTTCAAAGACAATCACCAACTTTTTAGTGAAAAAGATTTAATGCCCTTGGTAGAAAATCATATTCTCCTTATCTTTGCATCGCAATGCATAAAAGAAAAAACAATATGGCTACCAGATTATTCAAGTCCCTTATCCTTGCTTTCGCGTTAAGTATCAATAGCGTGAATGCTCAAGAGCAAGACTATACTATCACAAATGGTGAGATAAGTCTACCGGGAACACTCTATCTCGCAGCAGACAAGTCATCGCCTATCGTAGTGCTCGTGCATGGAAGTGGTCCTAACGACCGCAACGAAACGATGGGACCAAACAAACCTTTCAAGCAACTCGCTGAAGGACTTGCCTCGTTCGGAATATCCTCCCTTCGATATGACAAGCGTACCATGCTTTACAAGCAAGGTGCCGACACACTCACCTACATAGGAGAGACAGTCGAAGATGCTGTGCAAGCCGTAAAGCAACTCAAAGCAGAAGGTTACGAGCACATCTATGTGGCTGGTCATAGCCAAGGAGGGCATTGTGCTCCTCTCATTGCACGAGATGCAAAGAATATGGTTGATGGCATTATCTTGCTTTCGGGCAATGTGGGAAATATGGAGACTATGCTCAACTCCCAACTCAACTATCTCGGCAAACAACAAGGTGCTACGGATATGCAGATTTCGCAAGCAAAGCAGCAAATGCTTGCTTCTCTACCAGCTAAATGGATTGAGTACGACCGAAACTATTATCCTATCAGCACTCTCAAGACTGTTCTCAAGAACTATCCTCAAATACGTTGGATGGTTGTGCAAGGCGGTCATGACTATCAAGTAACAGCAACTGACTTCTCCATGTGGCAAATGGCATTTATGAATAAGGCTACATATTATTATGGTGAAACACTCGATCATATCCTTCGCCCGCTGCCTAACATGGCAACTCCTCAAGACTACATGAAGGAGGGAGGCGAAATGGACAAAGAAGTGATTAAGGCGATTGCCAAGTTCATAAAAGGAGAATAGGCTTTTATAAAACTAAAAGACGATGGATAATTTCAAGCAGATATTCGAAAGTCATTATACATGGATTGAAGGATTTATGCGTAATGTGCGCAGATATACAAATAAGTTGGCGATGATTGATTCGGCAACTGGTAAGTCATGGACTTACAAAGAACTCAACGAAAACACAAACAAGCTCTGCAACGCACTCGCTTCCGAAGGTTTCAAGAAGGGTGATGTCATCATGCTCCAGGTACTCAACTGTGCTGAGTTCGCTTTTGCATACGTAGCATCACATAAGTTGCATGGTGTATGCTGCCCTATCAGTTACCGAATCAGTTCGGGCGAGATGGCATTCAATATCGATGACTCAAAACCAGCAGTCATCCTTGTTTGCACATCGAAAGTGGAAAGCACACTTGCCGCTATCGAACTCTCAAATCACAAACCTAAGGATGTGGTTGTGGTTGGAGAGAACGGGCCTGCCGATATGTCCCAATATGCAGGAATGGGCAATCCAGAGATATATAATCTTCTCTCCTACGAACAATACGTGGAAGGTAAGAGCGAAGACGAACCTCCATTCACTTGCGAATACAATATCTACGATGAGACAACTCGCCTCTACACTTCGGGCACAACCGGTCGTCCTAAGGGAGTGGCACTTACAAGCATCAACGAAGTCCTGTCTGCTCATGATGTGATGATTCACTTCCCAATGAGCTACAAGGATATCAGCATGAACACAACCCCTTGGTTCCATCGTGGCGGTTTGCATTGTGCTGGTCCTTGCCCTACTTTCTATGCAGGAGCAACACTCGTTATCCTTGGAAAGTTCGATGCAAAAGTAACTCTCCGACTCATTTCTAAATATAAGATTACATTCGTTGTAGGTGTTCCAACCGTGCTCGAAGAACTTGCAGACGAACAGGAACGCCAAGGTTACGACCTCACTTCGCTCAAGGGAATCGTAACTATGGGTAGTCATTTGGAACGTGCTTCTTGCATGCGTTACCAGAAAGTGCTTACTCATAACATCTTCAATGGTTATGGAACTACAGAAACATTTTGGAACACATTCCTTCGACCATTCGACCTTCCAGAAAATGCTGGTACTGCGGGAGCTGCTTGTGTTGATGATGATGTACGTGTAGTAAAGGTTTATGATGACCATCGTGCCGAACCAGATGACCTTGTTCCTACCGATGGTTCGACTGTGGGCGAAGTAGTAATATGTTCACCTGCCAAGTCACCTTATATATATAGTAACAACGAGGAAGAAACCGAAAAGAAGTATTACAAGGGATTCATCTATACAAACGACCTTGCCACTTGGGACGAGAACCAATTTGTCACCATCATTGGTCGTAAGGATGATATGATTATTTCTTCGGGCGAAAACATATACCCTACAGAGGTTGAAGCTATTCTCAACACACATCCTAAGGTTAAGGACTGCATCGTAACATCAGTTCCTGACAAGGTGAGAGGGCAAGTTGTAACAGCATACGTGGTTCGCAATGACTTTTCATTAACTCCAGAAGAACTCGATGACTTCTGCAAGGATAGCCACGAAATTGCGAACTTCAAGCGTCCTCGCTACTATCGTTTCGTTGAACAAATCCCATTCAACGCAACAGGCAAAAAGCTTCATGTCAAGATCAAGGAGATTGCCGAGAAGGACCTCAAGAACGGTTTCCTCTACGATGTCTAAGGGTTTCCCAAAAATCGCCTAAGAGTTTTCACCCAATCCCCCAAGTGTTTTGGCCAAATCTCCTAAGTGTTTTCATCAAATCTCTTAAGAGTTTTCGCCCTATCTCCCAAGTGTTTTTATAAAATCATTTTGAATGATTTTCCCCACCCCAACCCAAACAGTGTAAAAATGTTTTACGATTCCCTGTCAAACATTTTTACACTTTCTTTTTCTCACACCTTATTATATTACACAATCGAAATAATAACCCTATATTTGCAACGTAAACAGTAACAAATATGAAAAAGGCTATTATTCTCGCAACCGCATTGATGCTTGGTACTTCTATCGTATCAGCACAAACAAACAATACAACAACATCCGATTCAACTGCCGACACCCTTGCTATCGACCAGTTCGCATCACTCTGCGAAGTAGTTGTGAAAGGGCAAATCCCTAACACCAAACTCAAGGGTAACGCTATGGTTACTCGTATCGATGGAACTGTGCTTGCAAAGTCGGGCACAGCAGAAGATATGCTTGCAAAAGTGCCAGGAATGGCTAAGCGTGGAGATGATCTTGAAGTTCTCGGAAAAGGTAAACCAGTCTTCTATGTGAACGGGCGAAAGATGACTGATATCGATGAGCTCAAGCGCCTTCATAGCGATGAGATTCAAGAGGTGGAAGTAATCACAAACCCTGGTGCGCTCTACGATGCGACGGTTACATCGGTGGTTCGCATCCGCACAAAGAAACGACAAGGAGACGGTTTCGGATTCGATATTTCTGGGGGCAACAACCAAGACCTCGGTTATGGATATTCTGATCCAAGTGCCACCCTCAACTTACACTATCGCCACAACTCGCTCGATTTCTTTGGTATGGTGAACTATTGGAAATGGGACTCAGTGAATGACAGTTATCCAGAACAAACAAGTTATATGAGTAAAGGTGGAAACCTCTTCTCCATCCATCAGAACACACACCTTCGTCATGATTGGCATGGTCAAGGACTCAACTACAATCTCGGTTTCAACTGGCAAATCTCCCAAAACCATTCAGTCGGCCTTCGCATCGAACGTCATGACAAGTTCAACAGCGGTGTCGATGCAAATATCGTTACAGATATGCAACAAAGGTTTGTTGGTAAGGAGAGTCCCACGACAATTGACCATAGCGAATCCGTACAGACCGACAAGCAGCACACTCCTTACAATTGGGATGGCAATGCTTATTACAACGGAAAAGTGGGTAAGCTCGGCATCGACCTCAACGTGGACTTCCTCACTTCAAAGGCTAACGAGAGTAACACCATCCAAGAATGGTCGAACATATCTCACGATTTGCCAGCAAGCTCTATATACACTCAAGAGCAACACACTCCAGCACGTATGTGGGCAACGAAACTCATACTTTCCTACCCTATTTGGAAAGGAACGCTCCAAGCTGGTACTGAGATGAGTTTTGTAACTCGTGCAAACCAATATTCAATCTCAGGTCATCCTCTTCCAAGTACCGATTCGGAGGTGAAGGAGAAGAACCTTGCAGGATTCATCGAATATTCATGTGCAATTCCAAAGTTTGGTAATGTAAGTGCTGGTGTTCGTTACGAACATGTCGGAATGAACTATACCGACAACATCTCTGCATCAAACAATTTGACTCGCAACACCGACGATTTCTTCCCATCGCTCTCATGGTCACAACAATTCGGTCCTGTGCAGACTGCCCTAAGCTATAGTTTCCGCACCATTCGCCCACAATATTCTATGCTCGACGAGTCTATCATCTATATCAATTCGTACTCGTTCCAGCAAGGTGATCCAAAACTCAAGAATGCAACTATGCAGGAAGTGAGCCTCAATGCACGCTACAAGTGGATAAACCTCTTTGCTGCATACGAACGACGTGATAACGCCCTCACTCAATGGTCATATATTTATAATGATGAAGGTGTTATTCTCGTGAAGAACATCAACTTCCCCGAACCGATGCGCAACTTCGCTGCTTTCCTCACAGCATCACCTACATTCGGATGCTATTCACCTAATTGGACGGTCGGATGGCAAAAGTATTTTGTTTCACAAAGCCTTGCCGACCCACGCGAAGCATCGGGTCAGCGAACAGTAAGCTTCAACAAACCGATTATGTTCTTCGATATCAACAACACCATCCGCCTAAAGCACAGTTGGCAGTTCGAAGCAAATCTCAACATGATGCTCAAGGGCGATGCGATGAATTTCCACATGCTCAACAATTCATACAACCTTTCGTTCGTTGTTCAGAAATGCTGGTTGAAGAATGATGCCCTCTGTCTTCGTGCTTCCGTTGCAGATGTTTTGCAGAAGAGCACACAAAAGGTTCAGATGGATTGTGGCTACTATACACTCGACCAAAACACACACAACAATCGCCATCGTCTCGACATCACACTCCGTTACAGTTTCAATGCTTCAAACAACAAGTATAAGGGAACAGGCGCAGGCAAAGATGCAGCAAGCAGAATGAAAGACGAATAACATCAAAAAAAGAGTCGAACTTCACAGTTAGACTCTTTTCTTTATTTGCACTTAATTCGTACAAATAATCATAAATAATGAAATGTTATTAACCCTTTAATGAAACAAAAATTATCTGTATATAAAAAATTATTAATTCTCTTTTACATCTGAATGACCCATCATTCGTAATGCAAAATTATATCTTTTATTGCTAAACTCCAAATCGCACAAACGTTTTCCGTATATATGGACGAATAATTTGCATAAAAAGGAGAATCAAAGTAAAAGATTTCCATATTTGGGCAAACGAATAATCATATTAAGAGATTATTTGCGTACCTTTGCACAGAAAATGAAAACAGCAAACAAATGAATCCACAAGTAAATAAGAAGAGTTCGTCCATCGTTATGAAGATAAACTCAAAATTACTATTTGCCCATTTGAGCATGTTTCTCGCCTGTGCCTTCTGGGGACTGATGGCCCCGCTTGGAAAGGATGCGATGACTCATGGAATTGATGGAATCGATATGGTGACATTCCGTGTGACGGGCGGTGCATTGCTCTTTTGGATAACATCTCTATTTATCAAGAGTGAGCATGTGCCTCGCAAGGATGTGCTCCGATTTGTGGGAGCGGGCGTTCTTGGGATTGTGACAAACCAATGCTGCTACACCATCGGACTGAGCATCACATCTCCTATCAACGCAAGCATTGTGACCACCTCAATGCCCATCTTCGCAATGCTGCTATCAGCACTTATTCTGAAAGAGCCCATCACGGGACGTAAGTCGCTCGGAGTGCTGATGGGATGCTCGGGAGCATTGATACTGATACTCACAAGTGCTCATGCAGTAAATAGCAAGGTAGGAGATATCAGGGGCGACCTGCTATGCCTCACAGCCCAATTCAGTTACGCACTTTATCTCGCCCTGTTCAATCCTCTCATCAAACGCTATTCTGTAGTGACCGTAAACAAGTGGATGTTCCTTTTCGCAGCGTTGATTATCGATCCTTTCAGCATTTCGCATGTGATGGATATCAACTGGAGCAGCGTTCCACAATCCACATGGTGGGAAACTGCATACGTGGTCTGCATAGGCACATACGTAGCATATATCTTCACCATCATCGGGCAGAGAGTGCTTCGCCCAACGGTCGTAAGCATATATAATTATGTGCAACCTATCGTATCCGTTGTGGTGAGCGTGATGGCGGGACTTGGAGTTTTCAAGTGGTCGCACGCAATAGCGGTGATACTCGTATTTAGCGGTGTACGACTCGTTTCAAAGCATAAGGCAGCAAAATCATAATGGTTTTCTGCCTTTTTCTTGTAAGTTACATTCTTTTTATATATCTTTGCAGATGGAAAACTAATATGAGCAACAGATCAAAAACTAATTACAAACTAATACAAACTTAAAGAAATGAGAAATTTACGAATGGCGTTGGCTTTGGTAGCATGCCTTGTTGGTATGTGTGCTTGGGCTGATGTATGGGATACTGAGTATCCAAAACTCGAAGCAAGCATTCAGAAAGTGCAACTCAACAATGCTGAATTCCCTATCACAAAGTATGGTGCTAAGACTACAGCATCAGCAAAGGCAAACCAGAAGGCAATCAACAATGCCATCAAGGCTGCTAACAAAGCTGGTGGTGGTAAGGTAATCGTGCCTGCAGGTACTTGGCAGACTGGTGCAATCACACTCCTTAGCAACGTGAACCTCCACATCGAAGAGGGTGGAACAATCCTTTTTGCATTCGACACAAACCTCTATCCAGTAGTCGAAACTCGTTGGGAAGGTCTTGGATGCTACAATATCTCCCCGCTCATCTACGCAAATGGTCAGCATGATATTGCCATTACTGGTAAGGGAACCATCGATGGTGGTGCTTCAACAGATGCTTGGTGGTTCTGGCAGGAGACAAAACCTAAGTTCGGTTGGGTTGAGGGTCGCTACTCAATGCGTCCAAGTCGTGCTCTCCTTCAGGAGCAGAGCGAAAACGGCACTCCTATCGAAAAGCGTATCTACAACAAGAAGAACCCAATGCGTCCTCAGACAGTCAACTTCATGAAGTGCGACCGTGTGCTTATCGAAGACGTTACTCTTCTCCGTTCTCCATTCTGGGTGCTCCACCCTACTCTCTGCAACGATGTAACTGTTCGTGGCATTAAGGTTATCAATGATGGTCCTAACGGTGATGGTTGCGACCCTGAAAGCTGTAACCGCGTGCTTATCGAAAACTGCATCTTCCAAACTGGTGATGACTGTATCGCTATCAAGAGCGGTCGTAATAAGGATGGTCGTATGTGGAATGTGCCTTCACAGAATATGATTGTACGCAACTGCCAGATGAAGGATGGTCACGGTGGTGTGGTTGTAGGTTCTGAAATCTCAGGTGGCTACAAGAACCTCTTCGTTGAAAACTGTCAGATGGATAGTCCTAACCTCGAACGCGTAGTGCGCATCAAGACTAACACTTGTCGTGGTGGTGTGATTGAGAATATCTTCGTTCGTAATGTTGAAGTGGGCGAATGCTCAGAGGCAGTGCTCAAGATCAATCTCGATTACGAACCAAAGGAAAAGGCTGAGCGTGGTTTCATCCCAACAGTTCGCAACGTACAACTCGAGAACGTAAACTGCAAGAAATCTAAGTACGGTGCCTACATCGTAGGTCTCAAGGACCAGGTGCAGATACACGATGTATATGTGAAGAACTGCGTATGGACAGGCGTTGAGACTAACGGCAATCGTATCGAAGGCCTCAGCAAGAAGGTAGTCTTCGAGGATGTAATCGTAAAGAAGTAGCCACGAGCCGCCCCCCCAGTGTCTCTATGTCTCGAATTTAATTCGAGACGTATAACGCTAATCGCCGGAGGATGCGGAGGCCCCTAATCGCGGCGCTTCATAATAACATAAAGAATAACCGGAGCACCCACCATCGGTGTAACTGCATTGAGCGGAAGGATGCTATCAGCCGGAAGAATACAGAGCAGATTGCAAAGAAGGGCAATCGCCGAACCAGTAAGGATGGTTGTTGGTAACAGAATCTTATGATTCTCCGTTCCGACAACCATTCTTGCTATATGTGGAGTAGCAAGTCCGAGGAACGAAACCGGTCCACAAAAAGCAGTGGCAATAGCAGTAAGCAGACCTGTTGACAATAATAATAATGTACGCACACGCGAAACACTGAAACCAAGATTCTGAGCATACTCATCACCCAACAAAAGTGCGTTGAGCGGTTTTATAAGCAATATAGCAATGAGCAATCCCACAAACGAGATGAGTGCAAACCAAGGCAACTGCTCGAGCGACACATCCGAGAAACTACCCATTCCCCACATCACATACGAATGCACATGATCTTCGGAGGCAAAAGCATTCATCAGCGAAATGAGCGAACCCGAAAGATAACCCACCATAATGCCTACGATGAGAAGCATAAGATTATTCTTCACTATCGTACTGAGCAAGAGAAGTAACGACATGATGAGCATTGCTCCCACAAAAGCCGACACGATAACCGCAAGGATGCCCGCAATATGAAACTCAGTTCCCATGATATTAGCCCCCATCACACCTCCTGTCACAAGCATCACGATAGCCACTCCAAGCGATGCGCCATTAGTGATACCAAGGATGCTCGGCCCTGCAAGAGGATTGCGAAACGAAGTCTGGAGCATCAATCCCGAAGCAGCGAGCGATGCTCCACAAAGCAGAGCAGTAACTGCTTGAGGCAAGCGAGATTCGAGCACAATATATGCCCATGAAGCTTTAGACACTTCGCCTCCTGTCAATGCTCTGAACACTTCTCCAAATGGTATTGAAACCGAACCAAAGAAGATGTTCATAGCAAAGAGAACAATGATGGTTATGATGAGTAATAAAAGCTTTTTCATTGGAATGGTTTGAAATAGCTATTGCAATGGTTTGAAATATCTTGTTTTGTAATCAGGAAGGAGTTCTGGATGGAACACCTTGATATAGTCCTTCAAAAGTATTTCCGGGTGGAAAGGCACTTCCTCATAGTAAGGCACTTTTGAGAGATTGCAACCAAACACATTCCTATTGACAAATGCAGAGAGTCGCTTATAATTAGAATATTCACCACCAATCTCATCGTAAGTCTTATCCGTATCCTGATTATACTTAACCAACCAATACTGAGCATCGATGCAATGATCAAACACTACCTCAGGGTCGAGAGGAACCGAACCACTCTCTTCCCTATCCTTATACATATAGTCGGCACCTGCATCACGAAGCATCACACCAATGGTACTATTTCCTCCCGGCACATACCATTGCCCACCATACTTAAGGTCCATGAATACTGTAGGATGAGTTTCTGCCTTAGTTGCAAGTTCCTTGAGTTCGTTATACTCCTGTGCAACATCAGCAAAGAGTTTGTCTGCCTCTTGAGTCTTTCCAAACAAGAGTCCGAAGAAACGCATCCATTCTGCACGACCAAGTGGCGAAATCTCCATATAGTCAGCGCACTCGATGATAGGAATACCGAGTTTGCCGAGTTTACCATAACCACCACTATTCTGGAAAGGAGAGAGAAGAATAGCATCAGGCGAAAGGTCGATAACGCCTTCGATATTCGGGTTCATGCTCTCGCCGAGGTCTGCAATCTTGCCCGCCTTGATATCTGTCTGCACCTTGTCAAGATAAATGTAACTTGCATCGCACACACCCTTTATAGCATCATAAGCACCGA
>DCIW01000257.1 GCA_002317225.1 Prevotellaceae bacterium UBA1716
CGAAGAAATTCGCCCATTACCTTATCGCGAGGTAGGTGATAGCGATTCCATCGGTATTATTTTCCCTATTTATGCTTGGGGATTGCCAAAGATTGTAGAAGATTTCATCGTCAAATTGCAAGGCGTCAAGGCTAATTATGTTTGGACAGTAATGACTTGTGGCGATGATATGGGATATGCTGACAAGGTATTAAACAAGCAACTGCAGAAAGTTGGTCTTACTCTCAATGCAGCCTTTTCTGTGCAAATGCCAAACACTTATGTTTGTCTGCCTGGTTTTGATATTGACTCAGAAGAGAAAGCAGATAACAAGGTAAAGGCAACAAACGAACGCATTCCTCTTATTGTCGAGAAACTCAAGAAGAAAGAAAATGTGACAGATGTGGTGCGTGGCCCTATTCCATTCACTTACACTTACGTTCTTCGTCATGTGTTCGAAAAGACTCTTGTAACAGATAAGTTCATCAAGACAAATGAGAACTGCAACAAATGTGGCAAGTGCGTAAGGGAGTGCCCATTGAAGAATATCACTCTTGAATCCAAGGAAGCCTCACCTAAATGGAATGGGAATTGTACAGGTTGCCTTCGTTGCTATCATCTCTGCCCTATGCATGCGGTGCAATTTGGTTCGATGACAAAGAATAAGGGTCAGAAAAAGAAGGTGCAGTGATAAACGTTCGTTTTGTTTTCATATTTGGCACTTATGTTACTATTTATAAAGAATGAGTAACGTGACAAAAGATGAAAGCTGTAAAATGTTGCTAAATTTGCATACAAATAATAACTAATTCGAATTATATCAACTTAAATAACTAATTTCAATTATGGATCAACAAAACCAAGGCTCTAAAGCCTATCTTATCTCTATCGTTTTGGTAGCAGTGCTTGGTGGTTTGCTGTTCGGATATGACACAGCAGTTATCTCAGGTGCTGAAAAGGGATTGCAAGCATTCTTCATGGGTGCTCAAGACTTCCAGTACACAGACTTCTGGCACGGTTTCACAAGTTCAAGCGCCCTTATCGGATGTATCATCGGTTCGTCAATCTCTGGTGTGCTCGCATCAAATTGGGGACGTAAGAAGTCTCTTATCTTTGCAGGTGTGATGTTCTTCATCTCTGCATGGGGAAGTATGTGTCCTGAGACAATGGTTCTTGCTAAAGGCGAACCAAACTTAACCCTCCTTATTGTCTTCAACATCTACCGTGTGATTGGTGGTGTTGGCGTAGGTCTTGCATCTGCAGTTTGTCCGATGTACATTGGTGAAATTGCTCCAAGTAATATCCGTGGTATGCTCGTTAGTTGGAACCAGTTTGCAATTATCTTCGGTCAGTTGGTAGTTTACTTTGCTAACTTCTTCATCCTTGGCGAACACACTCAACCAGTTATCGAAAGTATCGGACAAGGTGTCAATCAGTTAGTTGCTGGTTCTGACCCATGGACTATCGCTACAGGATGGCGTTATATGTTTGGTTCCGAAATGGTTCCTGCTGGTCTCTTTGCCATCCTTATCTGTTTCGTTCCTGAAACTCCACGTTACCTTGCTTCTATCGGTGAAGATTCAAAGGCAGAAGGCATTCTCGCAAAGATCAATGGTTCTTCAAAGGCAAAGGCTATTCTTACAGAAATCAAGGAGACAATGACTGTGAAGACAGAACCAATCATGACATACGGATTCCTTTGCATCTTCGTTGGTATCATGCTTTCTGTATTCCAGCAGGCAGTAGGTATCAATGCCGTTCTTTACTTCGCACCTCGTATTTATGAGTCAATGGGCTTTGAAGATCCAATGATGCTTACTGTATTCAATGGTATCGTAAACCTTGGTTTCACTTGTGTTGCAATCTTCACTGTTGAAAAACTCGGTCGTAAGCCACTTCTTATCGTTGGTTCTATCGGTATGGCAATTGGTGCTATCGGTGTTGCATTCACATTCAATGGCGCAATGGCTGAAGACAAGACAATGCAGCTCATTTGTATGATTTCGCTCATGGTTTACTCTGCAAGCTTCATGTTCTCTTGGGGTCCAATCTGTTGGGTACTTATTGCCGAGGTATTCCCTAACACTATCCGTGGTGGTGCGGTTGCAATTGCTGTTGCTTTCCAATGGATTTTCAACTGGATTGTTTCCACATCGTTCGTTCCATTGGCAAATGGTATGGGGTACGGATTCGTATATACAATGTACGGTGTAATCTGTGTCATCGCTGCCGTATTCGTTTGGAAACTTGTTCCTGAAACAAAGGGCAAGACTCTCGAGGATATGACTAAGCTTTGGAAGGAAAAGTTGGGCAAGGCATAAGACTGTTTGAATTATTCATTTTTAGATAATGTGTATCACGCTTCATAATGGGGCGTGATACTTTTTTATAAAGTGGCAGTTGGTGGATTTTTACTATTTTTGATATTTTTTTGTACTAATTATATCATACAATTATACTTAAATTGCATAATTCGATACATATTTGACCACAGAGTGTTATTTTTTTTGATATATATTTGGTCAATCCATTTATCTTTTGTAATTTTGTGACGTTAAACATTGATAAACACAACTCGTATGAAGACACTTTATCTGATCCTTTTGACATTTGCATTTTCCTTGACTTTATCCGCACAAGAAATAAGCGAAGATAAAGTTGACGAGAAGATGGTGCTCGTAATTGATTTCCATTCCGAATCTAAGAAATTTGAAAATGTAAAGGTGTTATTCAACCCCAAGACTGCCGCTACTTTGGCTGACAAAGTAAGAAAGTTTGGCGATAAAGTTCTGTCTTGGTCGGAAAAGGCAATAAAGAATGATGTGTCAAAATACCGCAAACCAATACCAGGAACCATCAACTATGATCATCTTATGTTTGATTATGATGGTAACACTAACACTTCTGAAGATTTCTTCATGGTGCCAGCATTTGATGTGGATACTGAGGGAAATTGCTACTTGCTTCTGCGGGGGTACTATGAAGGTGCGAACATTACCGCTCTTCGAAATTCGCGAGTTGCAGGCGACAAGACAAGATATCAAGAAGAATGTGCGTTCAACTTCTATGTTCGTATAAACTATAAGGATATAAATTCGTGGGTTAACAAGGTTGGCAGAATGGCGGACCAAGTTGCAATGGACCAACAGAAACTTAAAGAAACAAAGAAACTATTCAGATAAGATACTAACGTCGAAACTAACTGATTAAAATACTTCTAATGCACAGACTACAATTTCTATCTCTACTCTTATTTGCTACACACAATATATTTGCCGGAACACCAAAAAGGTTTCCGGCAAATGGTTCTACGGATATATGTGTTGACACGCATTTGACTCTTGAATTCAACTCCCCAGTAAAGGTGGGGAACAAAGGCAAAGTACGTATATACGACATTACTGCTAATCAATACGTTGACAGTCTTGATTTGAGTATTGCTCCAGGTCCTACACAAAGCAGAACTTATGCTGAAAGTTGTGATTACACCAAAGTGCCTTACGACTATTCCCGTTCGTTTGTCCCAACAAATCGAAACACAAAGCCTGGTACTCCTTCTGGTACGGCAGAACCTACTCCACCAGAATACCAACTTAATATTATTGGTGGCTTTACTGATGCTTTTCATTTTTATCCAATAATAGCAAAAGGCAACAAAGCAACAATATATCCTCACAATAATGTACTCGAATACGGGCATACTTATCGAGTGACTATTGATGGAACTGTACTTGAATCGGCAGATTTCGACGGAATCAGTTCGTGGATATTCAAAACAAAGAAGCAGTCACCAACCTCTACAACCCTACATGTATCCCAAGACGGAAAGGCAGACTTCACCACCCTACAAGGTGCTCTTGACCACATTCCGGACTTTTCAAATACACCTTATTATATATATATAGACTCGGGGGACTACGAGGAACTTGTATATACACGCAACAAAAGCAACCTTACCATCTGTGGTTCGGGAATGAAATCCACTCGTATCCATTATGCCAACAACGAAGTCTTCAACCCTCATCCTTTGACAGTAAAGACTAACGAGTGGCCAGGAACATTCCCTTCACGTAGAGCAGCATCCATGTTCGACAACTGTAAGGACATCACTCTCAAGAACATGACTTTTGCAACCGACTTGAAAGGACAAGCCGAAGGACTTCTTCTCAACGGAGAACGAATTATTCTCGACAAAGTATATATCGTAGGAGATGGTGATGCACTCCAAGCCAACGGAACTATATATATGAACGAATGTGAAATGGATGGCGGTGCAGATGCTTTCCTCTCACGAGGTTCGCTTTATGCTTACCGTTGCAACCTTCGCAATGATGGCGGTCCGTTCACTTGGGTTCGCAGTACAAAAGGACATCACGGACTTGTTTTCGTTGAATGCACCTTCAGCACGAATAACGGTAATCCTGTAGACTTGGGACGTTGCCCAACCAACAAGGGACGCAACTATCCCGATGCGGAAATGGTTCTTATCAACTGCAAGACAGCCGAATCAATTCCAACACGTTGGAGTGCAATAGGAGAGTCATCCGCTACGTATCTCGAATTCAACACCCGCAATCTGAAGACAGGCAAGCTCATCCATTCGACCACACGACATCAGTACAGCAAGGAACTAAATTCGAAGACCGATGCAAAGCTTATCCGCAACTACTCCACCCCATCTTTTGTTCTTGATGGATGGACGCCAAAAATCAAATAGGATTTAACTTTCTACATGACCATTTTGACCTTCTTTGCGTTAAAATGGTCTTTTTTTTGCACCTATATGTCATTTTATGTTTTAATAATTATTGTTTAAACTAAAAAAGTGTTACATTTGCAAACTCAATATTGCAAAATTGACATTGAGTTACACCTAACACTAATTATGCAAGTAAAATTAAGTTTTTTTATAAACCAATTCAACAATAACTAATTTAATCTAAACATGTCAAGTTCTTTAAAAAGTTTGCGCATGTTGGTGCTTCTTTTAGCATCTATGATTACGCTAGGCGTATCAGCGCAAAATGTTACCGTAAAAGGTACAATCAAAGACAATCTTGGTGATGAAGTGATTGGTGCCACTGTAGTTGAAAAGGGTAAACCTACCAACGGTTCAACTACCAACATCAGCGGTCAGTACCAAGTGTCAGTTCCTAAGAATGCAACTTTGGTCATCTCATACGTAGGTATGAAGACTAAGGAAGTGAAAGTTAATGGACAGACAACAATCAATGTCACTCTCGAAGACGACTCTAAACTTCTCGACGAAGTAGTTGCTATCGGTTACGGTAGTGTCCGCAAAAAGGACATCACTGGTGCAGTTGCAACAGTCAACTCTGAAGTTCTTGAGGCTGTTCCTGTAGCTTCGGCACTTGAGGCACTCTCAGGTAAGATGGCAGGTGTGCAGATCAAGACTACAGAAGGTTCACCAGACGCACAGATTAATGTTCGTGTACGTGGTGGTGGTTCTATCACTGGCGACAACTCACCTCTCTACATCGTGGACGGTTTTCCAATGGAGTCAATCACTGACATTCCTGCAAGCGAAATCGAAGACATGACAGTACTTAAGGATGCTGCATCAACTGCAATCTATGGTTCTCGTGGAGCTTATGGTGTAATCCTTGTTACCACAAAGAACGCTAAAGAAGGTAAGGTAAACGTAACTTACAACGCATATGTTTCTGCAAAGAAGATGGCAAAGAAGATGGATGTACTCAATGCTTCTGACTACGCTAAGTGGCAGTGGGAACTCGCTCTCCTTAAGAACAGCGGTAAGGTAGGTAGCACTTCTTCATATACAGACTACTTCGGCAACTATCAGGATATTGACCTTTTTGATGGACAGCCAACAAACGACTGGCAGGATCTCACTTTCGGTCGCACAGGTATCACAACTAACCACAATGTGAACATCTCAGGTGGTTCTGACAAGATTAAGTATGTTTTCGGTTATGCTTATCTTTGGGACAAGGCAATCATGGAAGGATCAAACTTCCGTCGTCACAATATCAGTTTGAAGTTGAACACAAAGCCTGCTAAGAACTTTGATATCGACTACTCTATTCGTTTCTCAGATACAAAGGTAAAAGGTGGTGGTACGAATGATGCTACTACTACTCTTGACACAGACAAGCGTCTCAAATATTCTGTTATCTACACTCCAATTCCACTTGAGAACCTTGACCCATCTGCTGGTACAGACCAAGAACTTGGTAACCTCTTCAACCCTATTGAGTCTATCTACGATAACGACAAGCAGAAGAAGCAGACTAACGTTACAATGAGTGGTGCTGCAACTTGGGAAATCTTCAAGAACTTCAAGCTTAAGGGCGAGCTTGGTTACGATATATACAAGAATAAGGTTCAGACTTTCTTTGGTCCGACCACTTACTATGTTCGTAACACACTTGGTTCAAGCAATCCTGCTATCCGTCTTGCTGATACAAACCGCAACCGTTTCCGTTCAACCAACACAATCAGTTACGACTTCAAGGATATCATCAACAAGAACCATCACTTAAATGCAGTTGCTGGCCACGAGTACATCATTACTCAGAAGAGTACACTCACTGCTATCAACTATGACTTCCCATCATCAGTTACTGCAGACCAGGCTTGGCAGATGACTAAACTTGGTAAGGCTCTCAGCACTGATGATTACTACGATCCAGACGACAAGCTTCTCTCATTCTTTGGTCGTGTTAACTATGACTACCAGAGCAAGTATCTCCTTTCTGCTACATTCCGTGCTGATGCATCTTCTAAATTTGCAAAAGTTAATCGTTGGGGTTACTTCCCATCAGCAGCTGCTGCATGGCGTATCTCTGCAGAACCATTTATGGAAGGTGCAAGCAATTGGCTCTCTGACTTAAAGCTTCGTTTCTCTTATGGTACAGCAGGTAACAACAATATCCCTTCGGGACAGATTGTTCAGGAATATGGCGGTAACGCTACAACTTGGATTAACGGTGTAAATACGTATTGGGCACCATCAAAGGTTATGGCTAATCCTAACCTCAAGTGGGAAACCACTATCACTCGTAACATCGGTATCGACTACTCTATCCTCGGTGGTAAGTTGAACGGTAGCTTCGAATTCTACCTCAACTCAACAAAGGACCTCCTTATGAGCAAACTCACTCCTGGCACAGGTTATGAATCACAGTATGTAAATATGGGTGAGAATCAGAACAAGGGTGTCGAGTTCACTCTCAACTATGACATCGTAAACAAGAAGAAGTGGGGTATTAACATGAACTTCAACATTGGTCTCAACAGGAACAAGGTAGTTTCTCTTGGAACTTACGATGAAATCAACTCAGAGACATATTGGTGTTCAACTGATATCGGTCCCGACTACCTCGTTCGTGTAGGCGACCCAATCGGCCAGATGTACGGTTATGTAGCTGATGGTCGTTATGAGACTACAGACTTCGTAAACTATGATGAAACTACAAACACGTTCGTTCTCAAGGAAGGTGTTGCTTCGGACCAGGGCGTTATCGGTACAAAGGTTCGTCCAGGTTCTATGAAGCTTAAGGACCTCAACGATGACGGCATCGTTGACTCAAAGGATAAGACAGTCATTGGTAATGCCAATCCAGACTTCACTGGTGGTTTCGCAATCAATGCTCGTTTCTACGGATTCGACCTCTCTGCTAACTTCAACTACTCTGTTGGTAATGACATCTACAATGCCAACAAGATGGAGTTCACAACAACTACTCACGATTACTCATATCGTAACCTCCTCACTTCAATGGAGTCAGGTAAGCGTTGGACAAACCTCAATGCTGACGGTACTCTCTGCAACGACCTTGAGCAGCTTGCTGTCCTCAATGCCAACACTTCAGAGTTCTCTCCATACACATCTAAGGGTGTATTCTCAAGCTACTGTGTAGAAGACGGATCATTCCTCCGCCTCCAAACACTCACACTCGGTTACACATTCCCTAAGTCTTGTCTCTCAAAGGCAGGTATATCTAACCTCCGCATCTACGCGACAGGTTCAAACCTCTTCTGCTGGACAAAATACTCAGGTTACGATCCTGAAGTTGACTGTATCCGTCGTACAAACCTCACTCCAGGTGTTGACTACTCTGCATATCCAAAGAGTCGTTCAATCCTCGTAGGTCTTAACCTCTCATTCGGTGCAACAAACAACAGCCGTCCTAACGCTCCTGTTGAAGCCCGCGTAATTGAGAAGGAAGTGATTAAGGAAGTGCCAGTTGTTAAGGAAGTGATCAAGGAAGTTCCTGGCAAGTCAACTACAGTTCAGAACACTTACGTAGTTACATTCGAACAGAACTCTTCTGAAATCAAGAACAACGCAGAACTCAATGGTATCCCATCAGGTTCATCAGTTGAAATCGTTGCTTACGCTTCTCCAGAAGGTAATGCAGACGCTAACGTAGCACTCTCACAGCGTCGTGCTGATGCAGTTGCTGAATACCTCAAGTCAAAGGGCATTAACGTAGTTCGCATTTCTGCTAAGGGTGCTGACACTCAGCATGCAAACCGTATTGCAATCGTTACAGTAAAATAATGGTTGAAGTCGAACTAATATAAATAAGATAATCAAATATGAAAAATTATATTTATATATCCGCTTTATTGTGTGGTGCACTCGTAAGCTCATGTAACATGGATGCACCAACAAAGTCATCTCTTGACGGAGCTACAGTTGCTTCCGTTTACGAGTTGGCAGAATCAGCAGTTATGGGTATCAACCAGTCATTCGGCGAAACCAACTCATATCGTGGTCGTTTCCTTCCTTACTACGGATTGAACACTGATATCGAGTGGATTAATGGTAATGGTGGTGATAAGATGCCAGATGAGAGCAAGTATGACCTCTGTACTTACAATGCTACTCCATCAAATGGTCAGATGAACACAGCCAACAATGCTTACGCTAAGTTCTACGAAGGCGTGGAGCGTGCAAACAAGACAATTCTGGCTATCCGCGAACATGGTGACCTCAAAAATGATAAGATTAAGCAGCTTCTTGGCGAACTCCTCGGTATGCGTGCAATCCTTTATCTTGACCTTATCAAGGGCTGGGGTGACGTTCCTGCACGTTTCGAACCAATTTCAACAGAGAATCAGTACCTTCCACGTACAGATCGAGACGTTATCTACAAACAACTTCTTGCTGACCTTCTCGAAGCAGAAGATTATTGCTACTGGCCAAACGAAAGTGAAATCACTTCAACTACAGAACGTGTAAACAAGGCATTCATCAAAGGTCTTCGTGCTCGTATTGCCCTCTATGCTGGTGGTTATTCACAGCGTGCTGATGGTATTCGCCTTAGCACAGATTCAGAACTCTCTCAAGACAAGATGTATGCTATTGCTAAGAAGGAATGTATCGATATCATAAATAGCGGTACTTGTAAACTTGGTGGCTTCAAGGACAACTTCCTCAACCTCTGTAAGGACAAGACTGCCGCAGGTCTTGAATCTCTTTACGAAATTCCATTCTCTGAAACTCGTGGTCGTGTGCTCTATACATTCGGCATCAAACATCAGGGTAAGGACCAGTACACTCAGCAGGCACAGGGTGGTGTCAACGGCCCACTCCCTACTCTCTGGTACGACTATGATGTAGAGGATATCCGTCGTGAAATCACATGTGCTCCTTATCGTTGGTCAAATGCTGCTAATTCAGTTCAGGAACTTTGGGGCTTGAAGTCTTGGTGCTTCGGTAAGCTCCGTTACGAGTGGATGGACCGTATCGTCACTAACACTAACGATGATGGTGTAAACTGGCAGTACATGCGTCTTGCTGACGTTTATCTCATGGCAGCAGAAGCAGTTAACCAGATTGATGGTCCTTCTGAAGCATGGAAATACATGCAACCAATCCTTGACCGTGCACTTCCTGCTACAAAGGTTTCTGCTCTCAAGAGCACTTATACAGCAAGCAAAGATGCATTCCAAAATGGTATCGTAGACCAGCGTGCATTTGAGTTTGCTGGCGAAATGCTTCGTAAGGCAGACCTCATCCGTTGGAATATGCTTTCTTCAAAACTTAAAGAAGCTCAGGCTAAAATGCTCCGTCTCCGTAACCAGGAAGGTGAGTATGCAGATCTTCCAACAAAAGTTTACTACACTCTCGTTTCTTATTCAGAATATACAGACAAGGACATCAACTCAACTAACGCTGGTACAGCAGAGCAGTTCCTCAAGATTTACGGTCTTAACCATGGCGACACTGATGCCGAAGGTGAAAAGCTCGTTTCTGATAAGAACTATACTGCAGTCACTTGGATGGGTGAGACTAAGCTTACAGATGGTTACATCAATGCTCTCTACTACTCAAAGAACGATCCTGATAAACATCAGTACTGGCCAATTTGGACCGAGTTCATCGACAACAGCCAGGGCACTTTGAATAATGATTGGTTGAACATGTAATAACACACATTAAACTTATGAAATTAAATAAATATATCATAATGTTAGGCCTTGGTGCTGCTACCCTTGGCTTGACAACAGCCTGCAGTGATAGAGCAGACGAAATCACAGAGCTTTCGTACTCACGTCTCTTCTCTGCATTAGGTCTTGAGGCTCGCGTAATGAATCAGATCAACGTACGCCTCTCATGGACAGAAGTGAAGGGTGCAGACTCATATACTATCAATGTTTACGAGTCTTCCAATCAGGAGGGCGAAGATGCTGATGCAACAGACAATACAAAGTTTGTTACTGTGCCTGAAGGTGCTACTCCTGTTCGCACTATCGAAGGCATCAAGATTGACCAAGTTCCTTATACAGTTCAGTCACTCGTAGGTCAGACTCGTTATGTGTTCGAGGTAATCGCAGTTGCAGATAATGGTGGCAAGTCAAAGGGTATTTGTGTTGAAGCAAAGACTGGTTCTGAGCAGACATTCAAGACCGTAGCAGACGATGCTATCGAAGCAAAGGCTGTCACTCTCACTTGGAATGCTGCCGACACTGAAGGCTGTATCATCAAGGTACAGGCTGTAGGCGAAGAAGGCTATGTAGTTCAGCATGTTATCACAGCAGAAGAGTCTGCTGCTAAGTCAGCACGCATCGAAGGTCTTTCAGGCGAGACTACTTATGTTGCTTACATGAAGACTGAAGCTGGCAAGACTCGTGGTACAATTGAGTTCACCACTGCTGTTGACCTTGGCGACGCTATCGCCGTTACTCCAGAAGAGAACCTCAACAAGGTTATCGAGGCTGCTCCAGATGGTTCTACACTCGCACTCTACCCTGGTACATACGAGTGTTTGAGCGAAGAAGGTACACAGGTTAAGATTTCAATCGACAAGAACATAGCAATAAAGGCAGTTCGTGCTGCTGACCGTCCAATCATCAAGGGTTGCATCCACATAAAGAATGGAGCTAACGTAACCCTCAGTCAGGTTGTTATGGATGGTGCTGGTTCTGATGGGTCACAGGCATTCGAATGGAAGGAAGCAGTTAACTATGACTCATTCACTCTCGAAGACTGTGAAATCAAGAACTACACAAAGGGCTTCTTCTACATCAACTGTGCTGCAGAAATCAAGACTATCACAATCAACAACTGTCTCATCCACGATATTGAATGTACTGGTGGTGACATGTTCGACTGCCGTGCCGGTGCATACCACGCATTCAATCTTACAAATAGCACAATCTACAACAGTGCAGCAAGTCGTGATATGATCCGTATGGACGACAAGTCTTCAGCATTCCCTGGTGTTACCCCTGCTATCAAGGTTGACCACTGTACTCTCTACAAGGTCGGTAATGGTGGTGCAAACTACCGTCTCCTCTACGCTCGTTTCGCAGGTCATTCTATCGAATGGACAAACAACATTGTAGCTGAGTTCAACAACAAGCGAGGCTTCTCTAACCAGAAGACTACAGCTATCCCTACATTCAGCAACAACTACTATTACAACACAGTTAACCTCGTATCAATCGCAGAGGACAATACTGAAGCTATCACATTCTTCGATGAGAAGGGTAAGGTTATTACATCTAACCCATTCAAGGCTGCAGACAATGCTGACTTCACTCTCACTAACGAAGACATGAACTATTATGGTATTGGTGACCCACGTTGGGTAGTAAAATAATTTAGAATTTAATCTCTCTTAATAATTATAGGCGGACATCTTCAAGGTGTCTGCCTTTTTTATTGCCAAATTGATAATTTATTATCAAATGTTTTGATAGAGTCATTATTTTGCTTTAACTTTGTCAAGAAATTATTGCTAACTAATTATGAGGAAACTAATCAGTCTCATAGCATTTGCACTTTTCGGTATCTGTGCGAATGCTCAATTTCATTCTGCCCCAGCCTTTCCAGGAGCAGAAGGATTCGGTCGTTATACTACTGGTGGACGTGGAGGAAAGATTCTGCACGTGACCAACCTTAATGACTATTGCGACAATGTGAAGTTTGGCGAAAAGGTTTCGGACAAGAGTTCCGAGGCACAAGGCACACTCCGTTGGGCTATACGTCAACAAGGAGCACGTACTATCGTGTTTGATGTAGCGGGAACTATCGAACTCGTTTGTCCTCTCAAATTGAACAATGATAGTATCTCTATCCTTGGTCAGACTGCACCTGGTGATGGTATCTGCTTAAAGAATTACACCTTAGGAATCAATGCAAACAATGTAATCGTGCGATATATCCGTTGTCGTATGGGCGATGAAAAGAAAACAGAGGACGATGCGATGAATGCAACACAAAAGCCAGGAAACGAGAAGCATGACATCATTATCGACCATTGTTCGCTCTCTTGGTCAACAGACGAGTGTGGTTCGTTCTATGGCAATAAGGACTTCACCCTTCAGTGGTGCATACTCTCTGAGTCGCTCCGTCAGTCGGTTCACGACAAGGGCAAGCATGGTTACGGAGGTATTTGGGGAGGTGAAAGTGCTGCCTTCCATCACAATCTCATTGCACATCATGACAGTCGCAATCCTCGATTCGATCATGGATATTTGTCAACCCTTGCAGGACCTGTGGATTATGTAAATAATGTAGTCTATAACTGGGGACAAAACTCTACTTATGGAGGTGAGAATCGTGTTGGCAACGAACCAAAGAAGTTCAACATGATAGCCAACTACTACAAGCCTGGTCCTTATACTCTCGCACACTCCAAGAAGGCAAACCAACTTCTCCAGCCAACCACTTCATGCAGTTACTGCAATCCACAAAACAAGGATGAAGTTGTGCCAGGACAGTTCTATGCTAAAGGCAATATCGTAAACGGTAAGTCTGCTGACCTATGCGAATCAAGTGTATCATTTGACAAGAACTTTGATTTTACTAAATTCCAGCAGAAATGCATTCTCACTTCACAAGTCAAGTCATCAGACTACGACTTCTCAAAGTACAACACTATCTCTACGCATGATTCAAAAACTGCTTACGAGAAGGTTCTCGCTTATGCGGGTGCAGGTGATATCATTGATGATGATGTGATTAATGATGTGGAAGAAGGCATAGCGAAATATTGTGGAAGCAAGACCCAAGCCGAAGGTTTTATCGA
>DCIW01000190.1:0-4147 GCA_002317225.1 Prevotellaceae bacterium UBA1716
AGTTCGATGTAACTGTAGAGGCTGAGCTCGGCGTTCTCGCTGGTGTTGAGGATGAAGTTTCTGCTGCTGAGTCTCACTATACACAGCCTGAGGAAGTAATCGAGTTCGCTACTCGTACAGGTTGCGATTCACTCGCTATCTCTATCGGTACTTCTCACGGTGCTTACAAGTTCACTCCAGCACAGTGCACACGCAACGCTGATGGTATCCTTGTTCCACCACCACTCGCATTCGACATCCTTCACAAGATCGAGGAGAAGCTTCCTGGCTTCCCAATCGTTCTCCACGGTTCTTCTTCAGTTCCACAGGACGAAGTTGCTACTATCAACCAGTACGGTGGTCAGCTCCCTGACGCTATCGGTATTCCAGAGGAACAGCTCCGTGAGGCTTCTAAGTCAGCTGTATGTAAGATCAACATCGACTCTGACTCACGTCTCGCTATGACTGCTGCTATCCGTAAGCACCTCGCTGAGAACCCATCACACTTCGACCCACGTCAGTACCTCACTCCTGCTCGTGACAACATGAAGAAGATGTACATGCACAAGATCGTTAACGTTCTTGGTTCTGACGGCAAGCTCGCTTGCGCTCAGTAATCCATTAGGACTATAACAATAAGTAAGGAGGAAAGCAATCGAGCTTTCCTCCTTTTTTTATTTATAAAGCCATGCTTATCAGCACATCATAAACCTTTTCCCGTCATTATAAACTTTGTGGTTCAACCACAAAGCCCACTTCCTCTATCTCACAACCACCTTCTTTCCATCAATAACATAAAGGCCCGGACGCACAGCCGATTCCACCTTCACACCCTGAAGAGTATACACACCCTTACAAACAGGCTTCACATCAACAGCCTCAATCACATCAGCCTCATCCTTCTTCACAGAGCGAACATAAGTAAGTCTGAAGTCATCTGCCTTATACCAACGTCCTTCCTTCACACCAATCAAAAGCGATCCTGTCTCCTCGCCTTCATTTGCCTCAACAAGAACATCATCTATAACTGCCTCTGTAAGATAAAGATGACCAAACGCATGTCCATTCACTACCACTACACTATCTCCCGCAAACATAGTAACGCTTGAATTCTCATCTGTTCCTAACATTGCACTAACACGATAATAACCAGGAGCAAGATTCTTTACTTCCTGCTCGATGCTTACTGAAGAAGAGTCTGCACTTGTAATAAGACTCAGGAAAACATACTTGCCATCAAGTCCAACAGCACGATAATTGTTAGCAACCGTTCCATCATAAACACCACCAACAGAAGTGATTCCTTCCTTCTTTCCAAGAGTCCAACCACTTGTATTCTTAGACTCGAAAGATGGATTCACAATGTTGTCTGTGAAATCAATCTCCGTATTGCCAGCATCCGAAATCTGCTTCATGTATGTTTCTGCGTAAGCAGCAAGTGCCTCATAACACTTCTTCACCTTCGTTGTCGTGTCGAGCGAACGAGTAGTGAACGCTTCTTCTGCCTCCTTTATCAAAGCAAGATAAGAAGCATAAGCTTCAGGAGTTACGATGTCAGCATATTCTTCAAGAACTTGGTAAGCCTCCTCGATGTCATTTGCAAGAATTGCGTATGATGGGTCGAGCGAGAGATTTGTATAAGCACGGAACTTTGTTGTTGCTGCACTATTATAGAAATATCCTCTCAATGCCTCAACTGCAGTTCCCTCATCAACAGGAGCGAAGTATTGCTTTTCTTCTTCGTTGATGAGCATTGCACCTTGAGGAGTTGTGATATTAGAATATGTGCCGACAATCGAAGCATCAGCATTTGTTTGTGGCTGAGCAAGGACGGTTGTATTTTCTCCACGAAGTACATTGCCACGAACTGTTGCATTCATAACAAGATAAGTCTTTCCCGCTTCAAGAGTAGTGACATCATGCGTTCTGAGACTTGTACGGAAAAGCGTATCTTCACGAGCAAACATACCATTTGATATTGTTGCAGTGAATGGAGTTGTTACCAACTGCCATTTTGCATAACCTTCACCGAGACGAAGTTCTGCCTTCTCTGCAACGAAGTCAGCAAACGGAGCAAAGTTATATCCTGCTTCAAGTGACAAATTCGCACACTTGCCTGCCTTCACGATATTAGTTCCTTCTGCCTTCGAATCATCACTCACATAATAGAGCGCATTCGGATTAACCTCTTGAGTTACTGTCTTAACAGCAACACATTCAGTCAAGTCGTAAGCAGTTGCAGTCTTATAAGTTGTCTTCTTTGCAAAACTTGAAGTGTTGAATGTCGCATTATCAAAATGTCCTTTGAGTTTCAACACATTATTTGTAAACTCAACCACTTCCATGTCTGCATCCTTAAGAGTAAAGTATGCTTTTGGAGTTGTTGCCTTTGACAAATCAACAGCAATCTTCTGTGTTCCAACACCCCACTCTTCCGAACAAGTTGCATAATAATACTTCTCCTTTTCGAGCATAAGTGCAGAGAACTCAACACTTGAACTGCCATCAGTACCCACTTCAGCCTTTGAATTAGAAACCGACTTAAACAAATTCCATTCATTCGTCTTTTCATCAAGGCAATAAATGTCAACCTTTGCAGTACCGCCCCATGCAGAATTACCATGATTATTTACGACAAGATTGATTACTGCTTTCGAATCATTATAAACATTTGTGTAAGCTACTCCATCCTTTTCAGTTGTATCACTCGAGCCAACGACCTCAACACTTTCAAAAGCAAGCGATGCATCTGCAGCCTCTGCCTCTACAGTTGTTTGAGCAAGCACATTGAGGTTGGCATCAGTTACCGTGATGTAAGTTGTCTTTGATGATGTTGGTTTGATTGTGAGTTGAATAGAATTCGTTGTACCTGTTTCAAAGAGCGTTTCCGTATCAGAAGAATTTGCCTTTGCCAAGTCTGAAGGCTTTGAAGAAGCAGTTGCCGTAAAGATATATATTCCTCGAACATCAAGAGTAGAATTGTTTGTTATCTTCACAGTACACTTGTTGTCAATCTTTGCATAAGTATGAACAGGAGGAGTAATCTTCACGTCCATATTCCACTTCTTTGGATAAGCCCCAACAAGACAAGACTGATAACTACAGAACCCATTCATACCAGTAGTCAAGTCGGTGGTATAATAACCATCATAGCCATTGCCACCACCCCAACCGAAGTTGAAGTACATCTTATCCGAACTTGCCTGATAACCATGAATAAACACAGCATGACCGCCATTATCAGGATGCACACCTGTGTACATGACAGGGCGACCTTGAGCAAGTTCGTTATAGATGAGTTGTGTCCATGCTTCTTGCGAATACGATTCACGATACTTCACCTCACCACCATTCATTCCGAAATAAGTAGAGAAAGTGTAAGGCACCTTCTCAAGATTTCCCGAAGTGGAAGAACCATAAGTAAGCCAAGTGGCTGCACCAGTCGCAAAGACGAACTCAGCAACTGCTTGCTTATATTCTTGCGACTCACTTCCATATTGGTCGAGCATAAGATCCCACTTGAGCGGAGTACCTTTTGCAACACTTCTTTTCACTGGAGCATCGCCATAACCATAAGTTGGTGTTGTTGCCTGAAGAGTTGAAGGAAGGTCTTTTCTCCAATAATATAGAATCTGACTCTCAGCAGTTGCAACACATCCCGTAGCAGCCCTACTACCATTTGATGTCAACGTAGGACAATTATCGTTATAAGGAGAAGACTGATGCCAATGTGCAGTAACAAAAGGAGTTATGTTAACGCGAGAAGCAACACGACGTTGTGCCTTTCTCATTCGAGCTTCAGCAATATTGCTTCCATCTTCTTGAGCATTCTCAACCGCCATCTGCCAACAGTCGAGCATATCCTTGAGTGCTGGAGGAAGATTGTTTTCATCGAAATTACCCTTATCGGTATAACCAAGAACTTCAGGCAAACAGTCGTCACCCGCTACAATCACAAAACCTTGGTTTGTTCCTCTGCTTATAATATAATAAGGTGAATTCTTTGTAGTTGCCTTCTTCGCTTTTGCTCTTGTAGTGATGTTCATGGTATTTCCAGGAACAAGATATTCTTGAGCAATCTGCAAAGCACGTTGAGGTGTAATTGGGTCGGCAAATGCTGATATTGCAAGCATAGCAATAACAGATAAAGAAATAAGTTTTTTCATAA
>DCIW01000190.1:4210-5469 GCA_002317225.1 Prevotellaceae bacterium UBA1716
TGCCTAATGAGAAAAGGATATGTTCTGCCAATGAAGGCAGAACATATATAGTTTTTCGAACGAACGAATCAATCGTCATCAAGCTTAAGCACAGCAAGGAATGCTTTCTGAGGCACTTGGACATTACCAATCTGCTTCATGCGCTTCTTTCCTCGCTTCTGCTTTTCAAGGAGTTTGCGTTTACGTGAAACGTCACCACCATAACACTTTGCAAGCACATCCTTACGAACCTGCTTAACTGTCTCACGAGCAACAATCTTACCTCCGATTGCAGCCTGAATAGCAATATCAAACTGCTGACGTGGGAGGAGATCCTTCAATCGCTCACACATACGACGACCAAGCGTAACGGCATTGTCAACATGTGTAAGTGTTGAAAGTGCATCGACTGGTTCTCCATTCAAAAGGATATCCAACTTGATGAGCTTACTTGGACGGAAACCTGCTGACTGATAGTCGAACGAAGCATATCCGCGACTGATACTCTTAAGTTTATCGTAGAAGTCGATGACAATCTCGCCAAGTGGCATGAGGAACTCAATCTCAACACGATTACCAGCAATAAAGTCTTGCTTAATCAACTCGCCTCGTTTGCCAAGACAAAGAGTCATGATAGGACCGATATAAGTGGCTGTTGTGATGACCGTTGCACGGATATATGGTTCTTCGACATGCTCGATGAGAGTTGGGTCAGGCATACCAGAAGGATTATGCACTTCCTGGCATTCGCCTTGCTTATCGTAAATAAGATATGATACGTTAGGCACAGTTGTGATAACGTCCATATTGAATTCACGATCAAGACGTTCCTGAACGATTTCCATGTGAAGCAATCCGAGGAATCCACAACGGAAACCGAAACCGAGTGCTGCAGAAGACTCGTGCATGAACGTAAGCGAAGCATCGTTGAGCTGAAGTTTTTCGAGAGATGTACGGAGGTTCTCATAGTCTTCTGTCTCAATAGGATAGATACCTGCAAAGACCATTGGTTTAACTTCCTGGAATCCTTCGATTGCCTTATCTGAAGGGCAAGTCAATGCTGTGATTGTATCACCAACCTTAACTTCAGTTGCATTCTTGATACCCGTTACGATATAACCTACATCACCCGTGCGAAGTTCTTTCTTTGGAACCATGTCCATCTTCAACACACCAATCTCTTCAGCAAGATATTCCTTCTTTGTATTGATGAATCGTACTTTCTCGCCCGGACGCATCACACCATTCACAATCTTGAAATATGCGATGATGCCACGATA
>DCIW01000190.1:5526-5855 GCA_002317225.1 Prevotellaceae bacterium UBA1716
CCTACTGGATGAGGAACACGTTCAACAACTGCTCTGAGCACATCTTCAACACCTTCACCAGTCTTACCACTTGCATAAATGATGTCCTCGATGTCACATCCGATAAGGTCGATGATTTCGTCAGCCACTTCCTCAGGCATGGCGTTTGGCATATCAATCTTATTGATGACAGGAATGATTTCCAAATCGTGCTCAATCGCCATATAGAGGTTACTGATGGTCTGAGCCTGAACACCTTGAGTTGCATCGACTACAAGAAGAGCACCTTCACAAGCAGCAATGCTTCGTGACACCTCGTAAGAGAAATCGACGTGTCCCGGAGTGTCAAT
>DCIW01000125.1 GCA_002317225.1 Prevotellaceae bacterium UBA1716
TCATCCTTGCGACGATCTGCTGGGTAGTTAGCCTGCTGCCATGGGAAGATAGCACGCTCGAGGTGTGGCATCATAGCGAGATGACGACCATCTGCAGAACAGATACCTGCTACATCGTAATCAGAGCCGTTAGGGTTAGCTGGATAACCAGAGTAGTTGTACTTAGCAATTACATTATACTCTGATTCTGCCTTTGGAAGACGGAAGTTTCCTTCTCCGTGAGCAACCCAAATACCGAGTTTGTTGCCTGAAAGTGACTTAAACATAACTGATTCGTTCTGTGGAATCTGAAGAGTTACGAAACCAGACTCGAACTTATGAGATACGTTATGGAGCATCTGAGCATAATCCTTAGCATCAGTTACAGCATGAGTATTGTTGAGGAGACCAAGTTCTACCATCAACTGACAACCATTACAGATACCGAGCGAGAGTGTGTCCTCACGAGCATAGAATGCATCGAGAGCAGCCTTTGCCTTAGGGTTGAAGAGGAATGCACCTGCCCATCCCTTAGCTGAACCAAGTACGTCGGAGTTAGAGAAACCACCACAGAAGACAATCATGTTCACTTCTTCGAGTGTCTCACGACCAGTCACGAGGTCAGTCATCATCACATCCTTTACATCAAATCCTGCAAGGAAGAGTGAGTAAGCCATTTCACGCTCACCATTTGTACCCTTCTCACGGATGATAGCTGCCTTTGGACGACTGCCACAGTTTGTTGGACGAGCAGTAAGGCCATATTGAGCAAGCTTACCTGTGAAGTCAGCATTGAACTTATGCTCGATTGGCTGATTCTTATAGTTCTGGTAACGTTCCTTAGCCATACCGTTAAACGACTGCTTAGTGTCAAGACGATATGAAGCATTGTACCAAATATCACGAAGTTTATCAATATCGAATGTGCGTGTGCGACCATCCTTCTTAACCTTAACTACGCGTTCAGCAATTGGCTTACCGATTTCGATACAACCAATACCTTGCTTATCAAGGAACTTCACTACTTCTTCCAAATCAGCATTCTTTACCTGAATGACAACGCCAGGATTTTCAGCAAAGAGAACCTTTACAGGGTCTGGACAAGCGATACCCTTGAGATTAGCCTCGATACCACCTTCCTTATTTGCGAATGTCATTTCAAGGAGAGTTGTGATAAGACCACCGGCAGAGATGTCGTGACCTGCAAGAATCTTCTCATCCTTAACGAGTTCGTTTACAGCAAGGAATGCATCACGGAAGTACTCACCATTCTTTACAGTAGGAACATCACTACCTACCTTACCGAGTGACTGAGCAAATGCCGAACCACCAAGCTTGAGTGTGTCGAATGAGAAGTCGATGTGGAGGAGGGTAGTGTCAGCATCATTTACGAGAACTGGAGAAACAACCTTCTTTACATCACTTACTTCACCACCTGAACTTACGATTACAGTACCTGGGCTGACAATCTTGCTTCCATCAGGATACTTCTGAGTCATTGAGAGAGAGTCCTTACCTGTTGGAACATTAACCTGAAGTTCGCAACAGAAATCTGAAAGTGCCTTCACACCAGCATAGAGACGAGCATCCTCACCCTTCTGCGAACGACAAGGCCACATCCAGTTGGCAGAAAGACTTACAGAATCAAGTCCTTCAGACATAGGTGCCCAAACGAGGTTAGTGAGCGACTCAGCAACTGCAAGTACCGAACCTGCAGCAGGATCAGCAAGACCAGCCTGTGGAGCATGACCGATAGCAGTAGCAATACCCTTGGTTCCACGGAAATCGAGAGCCACACAACCGCAGTCGGAGAGTGGCAACTGAATCTCACCCTGGCACTGCTGACGAGCAATCTTACCTGTGACAGAACGGTCAACCTTGTTTGTCAACCAGTCCTTACAAGCTACTGCTTCAAGCTGGAGCACATTTTCGAGGTAAGCCTCAATTTCATTATATGAATATTTAGCATCTTCATACTTACGTTCTACTGTTTCATCACGCATATATGTCTTTGGAGAGTGACCGAACATCTGAGCCACATCAAGGTCGAATGGACGAACACCATCACCCTGCTCAAATGCGAAGTGAGCATCACCTGTACATTCACCAACTACATAGAGTGGAGCACGTTCACGCTCTGCAATCTGACGAACATGGTCGATATGCTTCTCATCAATAAGAAGACCCATACGCTCCTGACTTTCATTTGCGATGATTTCCTTTGAAGAGAGAGTCTGGTCACCGATTGGGAGCTTAGTCATGTCGATTGTACCACCACACTCTTCCACGAGTTCGGAAAGACAGTTCACATGACCTGCTGAACCATGGTCGTGGATAGAAACAACTGGGTTTACATCCTCTTCGCAAAGAGCACGAACGAGGTTGTTGGCACGCTTCTGCATCTCTGGATTAGCACGCTGAACGGCATTGAGCTCGATACCTGAAGAATAGCGACCAGTATCAACCGATGATACAGAACCACCACCAAGACCGATACGGTAGTTATCACCACCTACTACAACAACCTTGTTGCCCTTCTGTGGTTCGCCCTTCAAGCAGTCACGCTTTGTACCATAACCAACACCACCAGCAAGCATGATAACCTTATCATAACCATACTGTTCAGTTGCATCGCCCTGCTGTTCTGCATGCTCGAATGTAAGCACAGAACCACAGATAAGTGGCTGACCAAACTTATTACCGAAGTCGGAAGCACCATTCGAAGCCTTTATAAGAATCTGCTCTGGAGTCTGATACAACCACTTACGGATTGGGAGGATTTCTTCCCATGAACGGATATCGCCTTCCTTGTCAGACTTAGTCCACTTAGGATAAGAGTGAGGCTGAGAAGGTGCGACACCATTACGAGGGTAAGATGTCATGTAAACTGCAGTACCAGCGATTGGCCATGAACCTACACCACCACCCATACGGTCGCGGATTTCACCACCAGTACCTGTTGAAGCACCATTGAAAGGCTCAACTGTTGTTGGGAAGTTGTGAGTTTCAGCCTTAAGAGAGATAACTGACTCGATATCCTTTACTACAAAGTAATCTGATGTAGAGTGATCCTTTGGAGCAAACTGCTCAACCATAGGACCCTGGCTGAATGCCACATTATCCTTATATGCAGAGAGAATCTTGTTTGGATTCTCCTGAGTAGTCTTCTTAATCATCTGGAAGAGACTGCTTTCCTTCTCTTCACCATCGATGATGAATGTACCACCGAAAATCTTGTGACGGCAATGCTCAGAGTTGATCTGTGCAAAACCGAATACTTCAGAGTCAGTAAGTTTGCGACCGAGTTGGCCTTCTACCTTGTGGAGATACTCAATTTCTTCAGGAGAGAGTGCAAGACCTTCCTTCTCATTGTACTCCTCAAGGTTCTCGATTGATACGATTGGAGCAGGCTGGATATTTACTGTAAAGATATCCTGATTGAGACCCTTATACATACGCTGAAGCATAGGGTCGTGCTCAGCATCTTCTGAGTCAACAGGGAAGTACTCCTCAATACGCTGAACACCCTTGAGAGCCATGTTCTGTGTGATTTCCACAGCATTGGTACTCCAAGGAGTAATCATTTCGCGACGAGGACCTACATAGTAGCCTTCGAGGGTTTGTTCACTAAGAAGCTGAGCTTCGCCATAAAGCCAGCAAAGCTCCTGTGTCTCTTCTGCTGAAAGCTGATGGTCAGCACTTGTTGCTACAATGCTTTTCGCAGGTGTTTGAAAGAAATAAATCATAAAAGACCCACCCCCTGCCCCTCCCTAAATGGAGGGGAGTGTATACTACATAAAGGTAGCATTGCCCCGAGGGTGAAAGGGTTTTTATATTGTTATTATTGTTTTACTAAGAGGTTTCCAGGCTATGCCCAGTATCTATTCCCCTCCATTTAGGGAGGGGTTAGGGGAGGGTATCCTTTTTTGCTTTCTGAATGGCATTCCAAATGAGCCATGAACCAAGGAGAACAAATGGAATACTGAGCAATTGTCCCATGTTGAAGGTCATGCCTTGTTCGAAGTCAACTTGTTCCTTCTTCAAGAACTCCACAAAGAAGCGGAAGAAGAAGATAGTGGCAATAGTGAATCCGAAGTAGAATCCCTTACCAACGTACGACTTCTGATTTGCAGCCTCAAGGTCAGCAACCTTTACCTTGTCACCCTTTGGATAGAGTGGAAGGTCATGCTTCTTGTAGATGTAATACTGCACGAAGAAGATGATGAGATATGCTATTGCCTCATAGAGTTGGGCAGGATGACGAGGAGGGAATTCTCCATTGAGAAATGCCTCGTTCGAATGGAAGATAAATGCCCAAGGCACATCTGTAGCCTTTCCGATAATCTCAGAATTCATAAGGTTGCCAAGACGGATACAGCATGCTACGAATGGTACTGCAAGTGCCACATTGTCGATTACGGTAAACATCTTCACCTTCACATTACGAGCATAAAGCATCATCATAAGGATGATACCTATCGTGCCTCCATGACTTGCAAGTCCTTCATAACCTGTAAACTTCCAATCTGTCATGTCCGAATTGAAACGGATAGGGAGAAGCATCTCCAACCAACCACGAGTACTTGTGAGGTAGACTTCCGGTTCGTAGAAAATGCAATGTCCGAGTCGGGCTCCCACCAATGTACCGATGAAGCAATAGAAGAACAGAGGTTCGAACTTCTCTTCCGAAATACATTGCTGGCGATAACCCTTATGCACAATGAAGTATGCAGTAAGCAGACCAATTACCCAAAATGTGGAATACCAACGAAGTGTGATAGGTCCTAAAGAACATATCTCAGGACTTGGCATCCAATCAATAAATAGATACATACAGAGCCCCCCGATCCCCCAAGGGGGCGGCCATCCGGTTAGGTGGGAGGAGGATAGCCAAAATTATTGTTTTATTTGATAACAGCCCGATAGGACGCCCCCTTGGGGGGCTGGGGGGCTATACGTTAAACAGGAAGTGCATGATATCACCATCCTGAACGATATACTCTTTTCCTTCTACACCAAGTTTGCCGGCTTCGCGAACTGCTGCCTCCGAACCATACTTGACATAATCCTCGTACTTGATAACCTGAGCACGGATGAAACCTTTCTCAAAGTCTGTGTGGATAACACCAGCACATTGAGGAGCCTTCCAACCCTTGCGATAAGTCCAAGCCTTTACTTCCATTGGACCTGCTGTGATGAATGTCTCAAGGTTGAGAAGTGAATAGATTGCCTTGATGAGACGGTTGCAACCACTCTCTTCAAGTCCCATATCTTCGAGGAACATCTGCTTTTCTTCGTAGTCTTCGAGTTCTGCGATGTCTGCTTCTGTCTGTGCTGAGATGATTATAAGTTCTGCATCTTCATCCTTGATTGCCTCACGAACCTGCTCTACATATTGATTGCCTTCCTTTGCACTTGAGTCATCAACATTACAAACATAGAGAACTGGCTTTGTTGTGAGAAGGAACATATTCTTTGCTGCAGCAGCCTCATCATCGTTGATAAACTCAACTGTACGAGCACTCTTGCCTTGAAGTAGAGCTTCCTTATAACGAACAAGGAGGTCGTACTCAACCTTTGCATCCTTATCATGACCTACCATTGCAAGTTTCTCAGTCTTCTTGATACGAGCCTCAACAGTTTCGAGGTCCTTGAGTTGAAGTTCTGTGTCGATGATTTCCTTATCGCGAACTGGGTCAACTGTTCCATCAACGTGAACAATATTTCCATTGTCGAAGCAACGAAGAACGTGAATGATTGCATCACACTCACGAATATTACCCAAGAACTGGTTTCCGAGACCTTCGCCCTTGCTTGCTCCCTTCACGAGACCAGCAATATCAACAATATCACAAACCGCAGGAACGATTCGTCCAGGGTGAACGAGTTCTGCGAGTTTTGTCAATCGCTCATCTGGCACACTTACCTGACCGAGTTGAGCATCGATAGTACAAAATGGGAAATTTGCTGCCTGTGCCTTAGCTGATGACAGACAGTTGAAAAGTGTTGACTTACCTACGTTTGGAAGTCCTACAATACCTGCTTTTAATGCCATTTTCTTTTTTACCTTGTTATTTTACGATGCAAAGGTAGCAATTTATATTGAATAAATCGTTAATAATTACAAATTATTAAGAAAATCAACAAGTTTTGCCATAGCACGAGCACGGTGACTTATGCCATTTTTAATTTCAGCACCCAACTCTGCAAATGTTTTGTCATAACCATCAGGCACAAAGATAGGGTCGTAACCGAAGCCTTCCGAACCTCTCTTCTCTGGTATGATATGACCTTCAACTATGCCATCAAAGAAGTGTTTCTCCTCTCCCATCACGAGAGCAATACTTGTACGGAAACAAGCTTTTTTATTCTCTTGCTCAGCAAGACGTTCGAGGAGCAAGTCCATATTTGCCTCATCCTTTGTAGGGAGAGCCTCACGACCATTCATTACTGCATAACGAGCAGAATAGACTCCCGGTTCATTGTTCAAAGCTTCAACCTGAAGTCCTGAATCATCTGCAAAACAGTCATATCCGTAATGTTCCTTGATATATTGAGCCTTCTGCAAAGCATTCTCAGCAAAGGTTGTTCCTGTCTCTGGAATATCATCAAAGCACTCAATGTCCTTCAACGATTTCACCTCGTACATTCCTTCAAGGATAGCACGAATCTCTTCCAATTTATGAGCATTATTGCTCGCTAAAACTAATGTCTTCATATTTGTTATCTAATTGTAAGCGCACTTTTATCTGGGAAATCTTTCCATCTCTCACCAAACGTATCATAAGCATCTGTCACGATTACGAAAACGTTTGGATCAAACTCATTTACGGTTGATGTCACGATATCAACTTCGTGCATTCTAACCACCATCATCAAGATATCTTTTTCTCCCTTTTTATAGAGTCCAAAACTTGGAATTACAGTTGCTGTTCGATCAAGTTCCTTAAGGATGAAATCTCGCATATCTTCTTGATTCTTATCGGTTATGATAAACATGAGTTTATTGTTCTTACTACCCGAAACAACAAATGCAACTGTCTGAGACATCATAAAGATACATATAAGCGAATAGCCCGAAAGAACCCACGAATGGTTGCCCGAATTACCTGTTCCGAGTCCCATACCGATGACCAACAAACCAAGCAGCACAACCACTCCATCTACCATAAGAAGGGCATGAGAAAACTTCATGTGGGTGAACTTGGAAATAATCATTGCGACCACATCCGAACCACCAGATGAAGCCCTACATTTCATGATTAATCCTTCGCCTACTCCACATAATACAGAACCAATAATACAAGACAGAATAAGGTCGTTTGACATGTCAAGACAACCTCCTGCTAATTTGCTTGGATCCAAAGCATGCAGAGACTCCTTGTCTGGATATGCCAATGTAGAAATAAGGTTCATGAGAAAAGGAGAAACAAGTGAAGCAACCAAAGTCTTCGCACCAATTCCTTTTCCCAAAATGAAATAACTTGCTATCAGCAAAGGAATTCCAATCATATATCCAAATGTACCTACTTGGACTGTAGGAAACAGGTTGTGAAGCACAATACTTGTTCCAAACACTCCTCCAGGAACCAATTTGTATGGATTGATGAAGAATACAAAAGCAACAGACACAATCGTGCATCCCACGACTATGCCTAAATATTCAAGAATAGTTTTTTTCATTATTAGTCTAAATTGAGAGTTAGTTCTGTTCCTATTTCATACTTGATGGCTTTGATGCCTAATCTTTCTGCAGCATCACAGTTTGCCTGCGAATCATCAATGAAGAGACAATCTTCTGCATTACAACCAATTCGACGAAGGACTTCGAGGTATATTTCGTCTCCAGGTTTAGCAAGGCCTAATTCCTGAGACAGGAAAATATCATCAAAATAATGGTTTACAGGCAAAGGAAAATTATTTTTTTCAATATGTTTCCAATGAGAATCATTTGTGTTGGAAAGCATATAAGTCTTATATCCCTTGCTCCGAAGACTTAATATCAAATCAAGTTTATACTGTGGAATATCTAATATCCAAGAATTCCACGCATTCTGAACCTGTTCAAGAGTTGTTCCAGGTTTACATTCTGCTAATGTTTTTGTAAAGAAATCTGATGTTGATATTTTTCCTACTTGATAATCATCCATAATGCCAGTGGCTACTACACCATCGCACATAGTAGCACCTTTGTGGTCATTCTTGTCTGCAGAATTAACCATCTTATCAACATCCATTCCTAATTCCGCAAAACCATCGAAACAACGATTGATGTCAAGATTTAACAACACGCCTCCAAGGTCAAATATTATATTCTTAATCATATTCTATCTTCATTTTGCAAAAGAACGAAATTCTAACTTACCTAAGAAGAATGCTTTGCTTTTGCTGCTTTCTTTTCTGCTTTCTTTTGTTTTTTCTCTGCTTTTTTCTGCTTTGCTTCTTCGGTCATTTTATGAAAACGCAAAGAAGGTTTAACCTTCAAACTGCTTGGGAAGTTAGTATCAGCAAACTTATATTTACAAAGAAAATCGACTAAAGCGGTTGCAACTCGTACACTACCCGAAGCAATGTTACCATCACTGCTAATATCGAAATACGTATTGCGAAGAACCATCTTTCTGTATCGTGCAGAACGAGCAACGCCCTTTGCACTACCAACAGGAAGAGTTCCTCTGTAACGACCGAGTTTCTTTGCTGACTCCGGACCTGAAATATCAAACTTGAAATCTGAAGAGAACGAGAGGTTTCCCAAGTTTGGATTGTCAATAAGTCTTCCAAGATTTATTGAGTCGGATGAAATGTTTCCTTCGAGATAACGAGTGTAGTTGTTGAGTTTGACAACCACATCTGCAGAACCTACATTTGTTTTTAGAAGACCAGCAAACTCCTGACGCATATATGGAATATATACAGTTCCCTTATAACCAACATCACCAATTTTCTTCAATACACCCATCATTGACTGCTTTACTGGGAAATGGTTCACCAATTTCAGCACCATATCATTTCGTGCAGAGAAAGCCTCCACATCAAATGTCAAAGCAACACCCTTATGAGAAGATAGACTATCAATACGCCCTGCAGCCTTTACTTTTAATTTGTCGTCAAGGGTTCGGATATTGATATTGGAAAAATTCAAGTGGTCTTTGTCGCCTGATACATTGGTAGTTAGTTCGAGTGGTGTGGTGAAATCCTTCAAAACCGGAGAGAAAGGCTTTGAAATATCTGCTAATTGGGTCTTAGCATATAAAGTTGAATTAGAAAAAGCAAAAGACTTAAAGTCATTGATACGAATTTGTTCGATAGATAATATTGTGTTTTGGTCACGAACAAACAGATTATGTATAACTGCTGACTTAGTATCTGACATCATAAGACACGAAAGACTGTCTGCACGGAGTCCTGAAGCTCGGTCTTCAGCATACAGTTTATCTATATGGACAATGATATTATCTTTTTGCAATTTATGAGCAGTTAGGCGCATATTAGAATGAATATCCATATGCCCTATATCGAAAGCGCCATGTTTTGGCTTTCCTGCATTCTTTCGAGGTTTATCATTGTCTGTATAGAGACGTATATCTTCTATTTGGAAATGCTTTAGACTATCACACTCCACTTTATCAATGGAAAAAGAATTTCCACGATTAACAGCCTTGAACTCACTGAGGGTTCCAGACTGAGATTCTGTATTGAATTCTACTTTCTTTAGGGTTATATTATTACCTTTGTATTGAGATGTTAAGCCTTGTATTACTATTTGGTTATCACCCTTTGAATATTCTGCTTTATTAAGTTTTGCGTGAACCTTCGAATTTGGGTCGGAATGAATGGCCCAATGTAATTCGGTATCAGTTATTTCTACATTTTTAATATCAAACGAAACTTTGCTCTTTTCCTTTTTGTCGTCTTCTTCAGTCTTAGCAAAAGCATCAAGGAGAAATTGATAATTAGCAGCAGAATCTGGTTCTTCTTTATATATGTTTGCAGTCGTCCCCTTCAACTTAATGTCAGATATGT
>DCIW01000038.1 GCA_002317225.1 Prevotellaceae bacterium UBA1716
TAACGATAATTGGTAATATCTTCCAAATTCAGAGTCTGTGCAAAAGCACCAAACACCGAAACAAATGCAATAACAAAAGTTATAAGTTTCTTCATATTTAATTATTTCTTTATTTTCGATGCAAATATACAATATTTTTGTAGGAAATGCAAATATTTATAAGTTTCTAAATATTACATTATCGGATAAAGTACGATTTCACACTATTTGGGGCCTTTCTGATTAACTAAAACTATTAGGACTACAATTGAATAAGCTTTACGCGCGCGTACATTATATAATATATTAGAGCACGAGAAAAGTGATTCGTGTTCCAAATGTTCCAATGTTCCGGTTCCAAAGGGCAAAAAACTGCTATTCTACACTTTTAATTTTATTTTCCGAGAGTAAATAATCTTACTTTTTATCGGAACTTGGAACAAAAGGAGGGAAAATATCGAGTTTACATGCTGAAACACAATCAATTAAACGTTCCAAAAGGCATGTTCCGGTTTTTGTTCCAGTAGTGTTCCGTTTTTTTAGTTTGGAACATGAAGGTATGGAATAGTAGTGAAGAGGCAAAAACATAAGGGTGAAAAGGCCAACACAATAGTAGTGTGAAGGCTAACACATAGTAGTGTGTATGCAATAACATCTTACCCAACAAACAGACGACCTTGGTATGCCCCCCTCTCTTGCAGTCTTTTTTTCACCTTATCGACAAACTCATAATTTTTGAGTCCCCACCCTTCTACTGCCAACAACGAAGAAGGAGATTGGGACACAAAACGCTCAAGAACAATAGAAGGACGAAGTCGTTCGATAAAATCAATAACAAGATCGATGAATTCATCAGCCGAGAACAAATGGAAGTCGGAGGAATCATTAAAATATTCTTCTGCCATTTTTGTTCCCTTAATTAATTGTAATTGATGAATCTTCAAAGTCGTGAGAGGCAAGTCAGACAGGATCTTTGCTTCTCGAAGCATATCATCAAAAGATTCTCCTGGCAATCCAAGAATAATATGTCCTCCAACAATGATTCCACGTTCTCCAGTCTTTTGAATGGCAGAAATTGTAGATTTCATGTCATGACCGCGATTGATACGTAGAAGGGTCTTATCATACACAGACTCAATGCCATACTCCACAACCAAGAAAGTTCGACGACTCAATTCTTCCAAATAATCAAGTAGTTCGTCCGGCATACAATCAGGTCGAGTACCTACTACAATACCAACCACATCAGGCACTCGAAGTGCCTCTTCGTATTTAGACTTAATCTCCTGCACATCTCCATAAGTATTTGTATAAGCCTGAAAATAAGCCAAATACTTCATCTCGGGATATTTCTTGCTAAAAAACAATTTGCCTTCTTCAAGTTGCTGAGTGACAGTTTTTTCCGTTTTACAATAAGCGGGATTAAACGTCTGATTATTGCAATACGTGCATCCGCCTACCCCAACCTTACCATCACGATTGGGGCATGTAAAACCTGCATTAATCGAAATCTTCTGGAGTTTATACCCAAATTGAGATTTCAACCATTGACCATATTCATTATAATGATTCATCATAAACTAACCTTTGTAGAACGTGTTTTACCACCTACTTTCCACCTTATTATATATATAGAACGTGGCAAATCTGAAAGAGAGCATTTCTCGTCTGCCTTGAAAGTCTTACAAATTCGACCATCGGAAGAAATCACATCAACCATAAAACTAAGTTTATCAGGTGTTTCCGATCCAAAATGCAAAACTTTAGTCTGTGGATTATAACCCAGAGCATATTCATCAGGTTCCACACTTGCAATCATGTCAGGCAATTCCTCTTCAACTTCACTATCCGGAATGATATACCACAAACGATTTGTACTTGAAGAATTACGCGAGTCCGTAGAATAACTGATTACTTTCGAGCCATTTGAAGAAGAGCCTCCACTGAGATTTATAGTATGTTGAGTATATTTGTTCACAAAATTATAATATCCGTTAGTGCCTTGAGGAACAATCGACCACATCTGTCTCGAATCATCATAATCCGTTTGCGCAACATTTATTTGAGTTCCGATATTACCAGTTGGAGTACATTCACCTTCTGTAGGGTCATTTAATGCTAAATCGCCTAACTTATTAACTAACACGAAATAGTCTCCAACAGGTACGATTTTCCATAACTGGCTTTCCACGCCTTCAAGATTCTGCCAAGTGCAAACAACATCTCCAGCAATACCTAATTTATTAAATGTATCAAGCGCATTGGCAGTCCTAGCATTAGTAATTCGATACCAATAGTTTTCTGCAACAAAGTTAGGAGTTGGAACTGCCGGTTTTTTATCCGTAAAAGCATTTTTCAGATATATCAAATGACGATTGATATATGATCTTAAATCTTCAACATACTGATTATACGAAGAATACAAGACGCATTCATGGTACATCTTTGTCTTAATTCCCCACTTATTATAGTTAAGCGTTTGGGAATCGTTCAATAGAGCAACAATACTATCAATCTGGTTGTTAAGATAGTGTTCAAGTCCAGCATCAACAACCTCCTCCAAACGACGATTAACGGATGTAGCGAACCACGGATCTTCCCACATTCGATTAATCCATTGCTTTGTTTGGCCATATCCGTTATCAGTCATAAGAGATTGACTCGTATCATTCTTTCTTTCGTCGTTTCCGTAAGCAATATCGTAGTCCCAAAGCGGTCCCCAATACAACAAAGAATCACTTTGATCCTTATAGAAATAAGTAGAAAAATATCCGTCTATGTTTCCACTTATTTCAGTTGCAAGAAACCAATTTACCAAAGACGTGCTATCAACCCACTTGCGATAGCCTTTATCCGCATCTGCAAAATCATTACTTGAAAGCACTTTTTCAAAGTTTTTCAAATAATTACGAATATATGAATTTTGTTCGGACGATATCTCGTCCTCATCAGGATAATGAATTCTTATAGGTACATTATATGTAGATGTAGTAAAACAATTACCATCTTGAAAACCATCAACTTCAAGCAGATAGCCTCCTGTGATATCAGAATTTTCTTGCAACGGATAATCTTGTTCGGTAATATTCACTCTATGTGGCCTAACTTCAACTTGATCGCTGATTTGATAATTCCCAAGGAAAGTTCCGTTTAGAGTGAGGTCGACAAACTTATGGGCAGGATTATTCTTCAAACCTAAGAAGTCACCCATAAGGGAAGTGACTGCATTTCGCATCAAAGTCTTGTCTCCTGCGTTGGCAAGAAGAGTCCATTTTTTTGCATTAGCATAACCTTTTCCCAAGAATTTCTCCTTTTGAGAGAACTTGATTCTATATGGCTTCTTTGATAAATTCCAAGTTGAATTACCTCGACCACGAATTTGCATAGAGTCATAGCGAGTGACCACATCGTCTTCGTCAACATAGAACATTGTAGCATAAATATATGTCGTCTTACTTGTTATGGCCTTCTTATTAAATGTTTCAATATAGATATGAGGCAAGTTCGTTTTCCGAGTATATGAGGTCTGTGCCACTATCATTTGCGACAGTAGGAAAAAGATGCAAAAAAGCAATTTGTTGACTTTCATGTATGTTATTTATTTAGTTTTTCGATGCAAAAGTAATAAAAATAATGGTGACAAACACAAAAAAAACATAAAATCTTTTGCCAAACCACAGAAAAGTCGTACTTTTGCAAGCCGATTATTATCGAGGGACCCTAAAAAGGCCCCTAATTTAGTGTGTGGATAGTGCTATCTATTAGCCGGAAGCACAGTCCGAGAATCACTAAATACCCCGGTTTCTGCCGGAAGGTGAAATCGGGAGCGTGATGGACAAGAAGCCATCTCGCTATTAAAACCATGAGATGTACGAAAGGAAATCTTGTGGACAGAGATAAATAATTTTAAGTAACAACAAAACAAATTGTTTTAAGAATGAACACTTTAAGTTTCAAGACAAGCTATGTAACTCCAGAAGCTGCAAACAAGCAGTGGGTTGTTGTAGACGCAGCAGGTCAGCCACTTGGTCGTCTCGCTTCTAAGGTTGCACAGATTCTCCGCGGTAAGTACAAGCCAGTATTTACTCCAAACATGGATTGCGGTGACAATGTTATCATCATCAACGCAAGCCAGATCGCTATCTCTGGTAAGAAGGCCAGCGATAAGATCTACCTTACTTACACAGGTTATCCAGGTGGTCAGAAGAAGGCTACATTTAATGACATGACTAAGCGCGCTAACGGTTATGACAAGATCATCCGTCACGCAGTTAAGGGCATGCTTCCTAAGGGCATCCTCGGTGCAAAGGTTCTCCGCAACCTCTACATCTACGATGGTGCAGAGCACAAGCAGCAGGCTCAGAACCCAACAACAATTGATATTAACCTGTTAAAATAATAAATAAGGTATATGGCAGAAGTAATCAACGCATTGGGCCGTCGTAAGAGCGCCGTTGCCCGCGTATACCTCACAGAAGGTACTGGTAAGATCACAATCAACAAGCGTGAACTCAAAGAATATTTCCCATCAGAACTCGTACAGTTCGTCGTTAAGCAGCCTCTCAACCTCCTCGGTGTTGCTGAAAAGTATGACATCAAGGTAACTGTTCGCGGTGGTGGTTACACAGGTCAGAGCCAGGCTCTCCGCCTCGGTATCGCTCGTGCACTCGTTAAGGTTAATGCAGACGACAAGAAGGCACTTCGTGCTGAAGGCTTCATCACTCGCGATCCACGTGAGGTTGAACGTAAGAAGCCAGGTCAGCCAAAGGCACGTCGTAGATTCCAGTTCTCTAAGCGTTAATATATGTACCATTTACCATGTACAATGTACTATTTGGTTGCACTTGGTTTGGGAACAGACACGCAGTCAAGTTCGTTGTGCAAGGTATTTGAAACACAATATCGCTTAAAGGATTGTTTAGCATCTAAACTTTGGAGATCTGTCGGTTAGGCAGCTACTCCGAAGTTGGTTTTCAAAGAAAGAATAAAACTAAAAAGAAAGTAAACTAATTCAGACACTGGACTTAGGCCACATAGAAGAATGGCGATTCCAGATACTGAACAAAACAAATCAAACAAAATGGCAAGAACATCATTTGATACTCTTCTCGCTGCAGGTGCACACTTCGGTCACCTCAAGCGTAAGTGGAACCCAGCAATGGCTCCATACATCTTCATGGAGCGTAACGGTATTCACATCATCGACCTTCACAAGACAGTTGCAAAGACAGAAATCGCAGCTGACGCTCTCAAGCAGATTGCAAAGTCTGGCAAGAGAATTCTTTTTGTTGCTACTAAGAAACAGGCTAAGGACGTTGTAGCTGAAAAGGCTGCATCAATCAACATGCCATACGTTATCGAACGTTGGCCAGGTGGTATGCTCACAAACTTCCCAACTATCCGTAAGGCAGTTAAGAAGATGGCAAACATCGACAAGCTCATGTCTGATGGTACATACGACAAGCTCTCTAAGCGTGAGAATCTTCAGATTCAGCGTAAGCGTGCTAAGCTCGAGAAGAACCTCGGTTCTATCGCAGACCTTACTCGTCTTCCATCAGCACTTTTCGTTGTTGACGTAATGAAGGAGCACATCGCAGTTAGCGAGGCAAACCGTCTCGGTATTCCAGTATTCGCTATCGTTGATACTAACTCAAGTCCTAACGGTGTAGATTTCGTTATCCCAGCAAACGACGACGCTGCTAAGTCGGTAGAGGTTATCCTCGACGCTGTATGCGGTGCTATCGCAGAGGGTCTCGAAGAGCGTAAGGCTGAGAAGGTAGATATGGAAGCAGCTGGTGAAAAGAAGGGCCAGAAGGCAGAAGAAGCTGCTCCAGCAGAAGAAACTGCAGAGGCTCCAGCTGAGGCATAATTTCATTAATCAAAACATTAAAGAAATAAACAATTATGGCAATTACAATAAAGGAGATCAACGATCTTCGTAAGAAGACTCAGGCTGGTCTTATGGACTGTAAGAAGGCTCTTACTGAGGCTAACGGTGACATGGAAGCAGCTATGGAAATCCTTCGCAAGAAGGGTCAGCTCATCGCAGCAAAGCGTTCAGACCGTGAAGCAGCAGAAGGTTGCGTACTCGCTAAGGTTGAAGGCAACTATGGTTGCACTATCGCCCTCAAGTGTGAGACTGACTTCGTTGCAAAGAATGCAGATTTCGTAGCACTCGCTACAGATATCATCAACGCAATCGTTGCTAACAAGTGCAAGAGCATGGACGAAGTTAAGGCTCTTACTATCAACGGTGTAAACGTACTCGACGCTATCACAGAGCGTTCAGGTGTTACAGGTGAGAAGATGGAACTCGATGGTTTCAACTATGTAGAAGGCGACGCTATCGTTTCATACAACCACATGAACAAGAACACACTCTGTACTCTCGTAGTTCTCAACAAGCAGGGTTACGAAGAGGCTGGTAAGGGTGTAGCTATGCAGGTAGCAGCTATGTCTCCAATCGCTCTTAACGAGGAAGCAGTTCCACAGGAAGTTAAGGACAAGGAGTTCACTAACGCTATCGACAAGGCTAAGCAGAATCAGATCGGCAAGGCAGTTGAGAACGCTCTTAAGAAGGCAGGTATCAACCCAGCACACGTTGACTCTGAGGATCACATGGAATCTAACCAGGCTAAGGGTTGGATCACAGCTGAGGACGTAGCTAAGGCTAAGGAAATCAAGGCTACAGTTGCTGCTGAGGCAGAGGCTAACCTCAAGGAGCCAATGATTCAGAACATTGCTAAGGGTATGGTTGGTAAGTTCATCAAGGAGTCTTGTCTCCTCGAGCAGGCTTACATTGACGACAACAAGATTTCTGTTGCTCAGTATCTTAAGGGTATTGACAAGGAACTCACAGTTGTTGATTTCAAGCGTTTCACTCTCAGCGCAGAATAATTCTTGATTATAAGGATAAAGGGAAGGGAAGCATCGGTTGGTGCTTCCCTTTTATATTGGGAGAACAATTAAATTGTTCTGATATAGACACGGGATTATTGGGAGTGTGGATTATTGGGGGGATTGGAGTTTCTTTTGGTAGAAGCGGAGTTTGAGCTGGAGTTTGGCTTTCTGTTGGGAAAGGGAGTTGTGCTTGGCTATGAGTTGGGCTAATGCTTCGCAAGCTTGGATAGCTTCATGTTGTTTGTCAGTCAGGTTGTATTGGGAATACAATTTGAGAGTTGCAGCAGAATCGTCAATAGGAACTTCTGTGAAATTATATTTACGATTGCTATCTATGCTGACTAAGAGCATCTTGCCATTTTCCTCCACTTCAGGATAGAAAGAGAGACCAGTTTTGCTGCCAGCATATTGTGGGGTGACATAATAACCAGTAGTCTGGTACTTTGCCTCCTTTTCAAAAACAAAACGTTTCTTCATGTCTTCAAGTTCGAAAGACACAAAAGTATTGGTACTATCGGCAATAGCAAGTTCGTGTTCAGCCGAAGCAAGTTCGATGCTATCAGCAAACGCAAGAGCTGCTCGACGCACATCTATTTCCTTTGGGTAAGTGGTTCGAAGCGAATCGATCAAGGTTCTCGCTTCATCGAAATTATTCTGAGCTAAGGCTTGACGAGCATCATTAAGAATAGCATTCGCATTTTCCGTTTCGCTTGCAGTACAACCAGCAAGCAAAACTGCTCCTAAAAGTATTTTATATAACTTATTCATATTGGATATTTTGGGCAAAGTTAAGTTATTTATTTGGTTTTTCAATTAAAATTAAATTTTAATTTATTATAAACACTGATATTAGTAAAGTTTTTAGTAACTTTGTAGCCAAATTGAAATGATGAAACAACTTACAGATATAGATATAAAGAACGCGCTTTCGCACCCGATATTCAAACTGATTTCGGAAACAGCAGACGAGTTAAACTTGGAATGCTACGTGATTGGAGGTTGGGTGCGAGACCTATTTCTCGAGCGACCATCGAAAGACATCGATGTGGTAGTAGTCGGAGGAGGGATAGAGCGACCAGGCATTGTTATTGCAGAAGCATTGAAAAATAAGTTGGGCAAGGCACATATCGCCATCTATCGCAACTTTGGAACTGCCCAATTGAAATATAAGAACATGGAAGTGGAGTTTGTGGGAGCACGTCGCGAAAGCTACGACCGCAACTCGCGCAAACCGATTACAGAAGACGGCACACTCGAAGAAGACCAGAACCGTCGCGACTTCACCATCAACGCAATGGCGCTTTGCCTCAATTCTGCACGCTTTGGCGAATTGATCGATCCATTCGATGGAATGTACGATCTTGAAGATGGCATCATCGCTACCCCACTCGACCCTGATATCACGTTCAGTGATGATCCTTTGAGAATGATGCGATGTGTTCGGTTTGCCACCCAACTCAATTTCTACATTGAAGAAGAGACATTCGATGCACTCGAACGAAATAAAGAACGCATAAAGATAATCTCTGGCGAAAGAATTGCCGATGAGTTGAACAAGATCATGCTTTCTCCTCATCCTTCAAAAGGCCTTATCGACCTTGAGAGATGCGGACTTTTGGCAATTATCTTCCCCGAACTCGTAGCTCTGCAAGGAGTTGAAGTGCGAAACGGAAGAGCACATAAGGACAATTTCTACCACACGCTCGAAGTTCTTGAAAACGTGGCAAAGGAGACTGAAGGACTACGGACTACGGACTACGGACTACGGACTACGGACAACAGTCGATTTGAAGATGAAAAAGAACACAAGCTCTGGTTACGTTGGGCAGCACTTCTTCACGACATCGGAAAGCCAAAGTCAAAGCGTTGGGACAACACATTAGGATGGACATTCCATAGCCATAATGATATTGGCGAAAGAATGATTCCTAATATCTTCCGCAGGATGAAGCTTCCGATGAACGAAAAGATGAAGTACGTTCAGAAACTTGTTGGTCTGCACATGCGACCAATCGTGATTGCAGATGAGGAAGTGACCGACTCAGCAGTTCGCCGACTCATATTCGAAGCAGCCGAAGATATCGACGACTTGATGATTCTTTGCACCGCTGACATCACATCGAAGAACGAGCAGAAGAAGGCACGATTCATCGAGAACTTCCGTCTTGTAAAAGAAAAGATTGCGAAGGTGAATGAAGACGACCGCATACGTCTCTTCCAACCAATCATCCGCGGAGAAGAGATTATGGAGATGTTCGGACTCAAACCATCACGCGAAGTTGGTCTCTTGAAGAATGCACTCAAAGATGCCCAACTCGACATGAAGATAGATGGAAGTCGCGAATCAGCAATCGCCTTCCTGATTGAAGAAGCAAAAAAACTAAACCTAACCGTAATACAACAAATATGAAAATCGTAAAAGCACTCATGCTCAGCGCTGCCATCCTCACTCAGACAGCAGCCTTTGCACAGACTTCAAAGCAAGAAGTTCTCACAACAATAGAAAAGGTCAATGACTATTGGCAGAGTCATAACAAGGCACAGTGCCGTGGATTCTGGGATAATGCAGCCTACTTCACAGGTAATCAGGCAGTTTACGACCTTACAGGCAAGCAAGCATATCTTGATTATGCTATCAAGTGGGCAGAATACAATAACTGGAAGGGAGCAACCCAGACAGACAAGTCAAAATGGCAATACAAGCAGTATGGAGAGGGAATGAACCATGTCCTCTTTGCCGACTGGCAGATTTGCTTCCAAGTTTACATCGACCTCTACAAACTTGAGCACAGAGCAGAACGCATCACTCGAGCACTCGAAGTTATGTGCTATCAATCAAAGACTGCAGACAAAGACTACTGGTGGTGGTCGGACGCACTCTATATGGGTATGCCAATCTTCAGCAAACTCTATACTGTCACTCACGACCAGAAGCTTCTCGACAAGCAGTACGAATGCTACAAGTGGACTGACTCACTCCTTTTCGACACTGAAGACCAACTCTACTACCGTGATGGCAAGTATGTCTATCCAAAGGTAAAGACAGCATGCAACGAAGGTAAGAGTTTCTGGGCGCGAGGAGATGGATGGGTTCTTGCAGGACTTGCAAAAGTGCTTCAAGACCTTCCAAAAGACAGCAAGTATCGTCCTTTCTACATCGACCGCTTCAAGAAACTTGCAGCCGGTGTGGCTAAGTGCCAACAAGAAGGAGGTTATTGGAGTCGCTCAATGCTTTGCGAAGACGACGCCCCTGGCTATGAAACATCAGGTACTGCCTTCTTCGCTTACGGAATGCTTTGGGGCGTGAACAATGGAATTCTTCCAGCAAAGACATACAAACCTGTGATTGACAAGGCGTGGAAATATCTCTACGAAGTGGCACTTCAGTCTGATGGCAGCATCGGTTACGTTCAGCCAATCGGTGAGAAGCCAGACCCAACTCGCACAGTTGATGCTAAGAGTCAGGCACCTTTCGGAACAGGCGCATGGTTGCTTGCTGCAGTAGAATATTACAAATCATTAAAATAATAAAAGTGTATGAAACAATTTCTTAAATATGTTCTTGCCACAATTGTAGGCTTGATAGTATTCGGAGTTATAATGTCATTATTCACAGTCGTTTCACTCGTTGGAATGGCAGCAATGTCAGCGGGCGGTGGAACCATTGAAGACAATTCCGTACTCGTTGTCAAACTCGATGGCGAACTCAAAGAACGTGCAGAAGACAATCCATTTGCTTCGCTTCTTGGCAATAAATTTGCTGAAAGCAGTCAAGGACTCGACCAAATGCTCGCAGCCATCAAGCGTGCCGAGACCGAAGACCAGATTAAGGGTATCTATATCGAGGCAGGTTCGTTTGCAGGTTCTACACCAGCAGGACTTCAGGAACTTCGTGATGCACTTGTATCATTCAAGAAGACAGGCAAGTTCATCGTTGCATACGG
>DCIW01000104.1 GCA_002317225.1 Prevotellaceae bacterium UBA1716
GAATCTTACCCGCAAAAGCACCAACAGACTTGTCATCAACCACATATTTATAGAGTTCATTGCTCTGGCAATTTGGAACCTTATGGTCAATAAGCGTATTGTTATCTATGCGTTGATTTCCTGTACCAATAGCACAACCATTGAGTGTAATCTCAGAGTTCTCTCCTTCAAGATAGACATCACAAAGATTGCGAGTCTGACCATTAAAGAGAGTGATGCTATTGTGCTTGATTGAACAGTCACGACCTTCCTTTATATAGACATTTGAGAAGCGAGAACAAAGCGGAGTTGTCTCTTCAATTTCGTAAATATCAAGATGCGAATTGTCCTTTGCAACAATTTCCATTACTTGAGTTGTAAGGAAACGTTGCTTGTCTGCTGCATGATCATTGATGATGATTGTTGCTTCTGCACCTTGTTCAAGAATCACAAGAACACGACGGTTCATCATTGTTGCAGCATTGCCACGAAGGTAATTATCTACAACAATTGGATCGTCAGGACGCTCATTCTTAGGAATATAAATGAGCAAGCCTTCGTGAACAAGAGCTGTATTCAATGCAGTAATTGCATCAGTTCCATCTGCTATATTATTATAATAAGGTGTAAGGTCGATTGGAGCATTCTTGAAAGAGAAGATATACTTTGAAGGCTTCACCTCAAGAGCATTGAGCGAAATACCATAGTTTGGTGCAAAAGCAGCATCAACATCAGTATACTTATAACGCTCAACTTTCTTTGAAGGGAAACCTTTCTCCTTGAACACAGCAAAAGCAGCATCACGAACTGCGTTCATGACATCGCAACTCTTCTGCTTAATCAACTGAGAAGCCTCATTATATAGTTCTATGTATTGTTTTTCTGAAGTCATTTTTTTTACTTCTTTGTAACTACTCCCCTTGCCCTGAAGGGGAAAGGGGTTGGGGGAAAGGGGCTATAGTTCTGCTTTGATCCAATCAAAACCTTCGTTTTCAATCTTAATCGCAAGGTCTGGACCACCAGTCTTCACAATCTTACCATCAATAAGCACATGAACCACATCAGGCTTGATATAGTCGAGAAGACGCTGATAGTGAGTGATGACCATAGCACTTGTTTCTTCAGTACGCAACTTGTTGAAACCTTCAGCAACAATGCGAAGAGCATCAACATCAAGACCAGAGTCAGTCTCATCAAGGATACAGAATGTTGGTTCAAGCATAGCCATCTGGAAGATTTCGTTACGCTTCTTCTCACCACCAGAGAAGCCTTCGTTTACCGAACGGTTCATAAGTTTCTGGTCAATCTCCACAAGCTTACGCTTCTCACGCATAATCTTCAAGAAATCAGTAGACTTGAGAGGTTCCTTGCCCTGAGCCTGACGACGAGCATTAACTGCCGCACGCATGAAGTTGGTCATCGAAACCCCAGGAATCTCGATTGGAGTCTGGAAAGACATGAAGATACCAGCATTAGCACGTTCTTCTGTCTTCATCTCAAGAAGATTCATTCCGTTGAAAGTGATTGAACCTTCAGTGACCTCATAAATAGGATTACCAACGATAACATTGCTAAGTGTAGACTTGCCTGCACCATTAGTACCCATAATAGCATGAATCTCACCATCCTTGATAGTGAGGTCAACACCCTTTAATATTTCTTTGCCAGCAACTGTGGCATGTAAATTCTTTATTTCTAACATAAAGCCCCCCGACCCCCCAAGGGGGCGGCCATCCGGTAGGATGGGGGTGGATAGCCTCATTTAGTTGTTATTTGTATTCTATTTCACGTCAGCCCGGATGGACGCCCCCTTGGGGGGCTGGGGGGCCTTACCCTACGGTACCCTCCAATGATACACTCAATAATTTCTGTGCTTCAACAGCAAACTCCATAGGAAGTTTATTGATGACATCCTTTGCATAACCATTGACGATGAGTCCAACTGCCTCTTCGGTCGAGATGCCTCGCTGATTGCAATACATCAACTGATCTTCGTTAATCTTAGAAGTAGTTGCCTCATGCTCAATCGTTGCAGTATTGTTATGGATGTCCATATAAGGGAAAGTGTGTGCTCCACAATCACTACCGAGAAGGAGCGAATCACAAGAAGAATAGTTGCGAGCACCATCTGCATTTGCAGTAACACGAACAAGACCACGATATGAATTCTCGCTCTTACCTGCAGAAATACCTTTTGATATGATATGCGAACGCGTGTTCTTACCTATATGAATCATCTTAGTACCCGTGTCTGCCTGCTGATAATTGTTAGTTACAGCAACCGAATAGAATTCCGCTTGCGAGTTATCACCACGAAGCACACAAGAAGGATATTTCCATGTAATTGCAGAACCTGTCTCAACTTGAGTCCAAGAGAGTTTGGAGTTCACACCACGAAGGTCACCTCGCTTAGTCACAAGATTAAGCACACCACCCTTGCCTTCTGCATCACCAGGATACCAATTCTGGACAGTAGAGTACTTCACTTCCGCATTATCATTAACAACAATCTCAACGATAGCAGCATGAAGTTGGTTCTCATCACGCATTGGAGCAGTACATCCTTCAAGATAAGAAACGTAAGAACCCTCATCACAAACAATAAGAGTACGTTCGAACTGACCCGTATTGCGAGCATTGATGCGGAAATATGTGCTGAGTTCCATTGGACAACGAGTATTCTTTGGAATATACACAAACGAACCATCAGAGAAAACTGCCGAATTGAGAGCAGCAAAGTAATTGTCTTTTGGAGGGACAACACTTCCAAGATACTTACGAACAAGATCCGGATATTCCCTCACAGCTTCAGAAATAGAGCAGAAGATAATGCCCTTCTCCGAAAGTTTCTCCTTAAAAGTAGTCTTGACACTTACAGAGTCCATAACCGCATCAACAGCAGTACCAGAAAGTGCGAGACGTTCTTCAAGAGGAATACCAAGTTTGTCGAAAGGCTTCATCAACTCAGGGTCAATCTCTTCTG
>DCIW01000220.1:0-9653 GCA_002317225.1 Prevotellaceae bacterium UBA1716
TTGAGTGCAGCACTTTCTTCTTCGAGAATTACGTTCATACCCATCTTGGCTGAAACCACTTGTGGCTTCATACCTACATAAGTTATTTCGAGTTTGTCTCCAGCTTTTACACCAGTTAGGCTGAAATTGCCATCATAGTCGGTTATTCCAACTGCTTTTCCTCCTTTAACTTTGATATAAGCACCCGTAATTGCTTCTCCGTTAGTATCTTTAACTTTACCAGTTAGAGTAGAGTTATTTTGCGAGTAAGAATATGTTGTGGACAGCATCATGGCAGCCCCACATAATAATATCCTTATATTCATGAACAAATGTGTTAGTTAATTTTTGCAAAGATACATAAAATGCATATATATGCATAGTGTTTTTCAACGAAAAGACGATTTTCTTCAGCGAAAAGACAAAAAAATAAGGACTTTCCGCTCAGAATGATATATTCAAGAGCAAAAAGTCCTTATAATTGAATGTGCTTTGTATTTATAAAAGCATCAATGTGATAGTGCTTTTTTAAGCGATTGGCTTATATTTTGGTACGAGAGTCTTCATGATAGCCCAAGCGATGAGATATGCAACTGCACAGTAGCAGAAGATAATCATATAGCCAGCAGGCTTGCCTTCAGCACCGAAGAATGTGAAAGCGCTGCCTTGGCCTTCAGCGTAGGTAAAGAGCATACCCGAACCCTTATTGATAAGGAATGAACCAAGACCTCCGAACATAGTACCGATACCTGTGATAGTAGCGATTGCACTCTTTGGGAACATATCACCGATAGTGGAGTAGAGGTTGGCAGACCAAGCCTGATGACCAGCACCTGCAAGACCGATGATGATACATGGTAACCAAACGCTTACGCCTGAAAGTGGTTGGGCAAACATAGCGAAGATTGGGAGGAATGCGAAAATCAACATAGCACGCATACGACCAGCGTATGGATTCATACCCATCTTTTCAACGAAGAGTTTTGGAATATAGCCACCATAGATAGAGAGAACTGTCACGATGAGATAGAGTACGAAGATAAGCATCTGTCCCATGCCTGTGCTTGATGGATGGCCAAGCTCTGAGAAATATGCTGGAGCCCAGAAAAGGAAGAACCACCATACACCGTCAGTAAGTGCCTTACCAACGATGAATGCCCATGTCTGGCGATGCTTGAAACAATCTGCGAAAGAAAGCTTTGGACCTTCGTCTACAGTCTCTGTAGTTGCTGTTTCTACCTGAGCGTCAGAGTTGATATAAGAGAGTTCTGCCTCGTTAACCTTGCTACACTCATGTGGGTGATCATACATAAATGCCCATGCTGCTGCCCAAATGAAACCGATAGCACCAATAATGATGAATGCCATTTCCCAACCCATCTTAGCAGCAAGGATAGGGATAGTAAGTGGAGCTGCGAGAGCACCTACAGACGAACCTGCATTGAAAATACTTGTTGCGTATGCACGGTCCTTCTTTGGGAAGTATTCTGCTGTAACCTTGATGGCAGCAGGGAAGTTACCTGCTTCACCCATAGCAAGGATGATACGACATGCGAGGAAGAGATAAACTGAGATTGAAGTGAACATCAAAGTGCCTTTAACAACACCTTCACCAAACCAACCAGTATCAGCGAGATGGAATGTTGCCCAACCGCAAGCAGCGTGGAGACATGCACCAAGCGACCAAATGATGATAGCCCAGATGTAGCCTTTCTTAGTTCCCATCCAGTCGATAAACTTGCCTGCAAACAAAGAGATGAATGCGTAGAAAATGGAGAATGTGGCTGTGATTGTACCGTAGTCATCATCAGTCCAGTTGAAGTCCTTTGAGATAAAGTCCTTCCATGTCAAAGAAAGAACCTGACGGTCCATGTAATTTACTGTTGTTGCGAGGAACAACATTGCGCAAATGACCCATCTGTAGTTGGTCATCTTGTTAGTTTGAATAGAGCTCATAATTATATTTAGGTTTTAGTTTTTGTTATTCTTCAATTTCAATTCCTGCACCCGCAAGATCTGCACCCATTGGTGGGTTTTCTTTCATAATCTTGAGATACACCTTATTTATTTTAAAGCGATTTCGAAGTGCCTTGACTATCCTTCCTCCTACATGCTCAAGTAGTTTCGAAGGGATTGCCATCTCCTCTTTCACCACTTCGTAGACATCTGCATAACTGATTGTGCCGTCGAGTTCGTCAGTTTCCATTGCATAAGTAAAATCGGTTTCGAGTCGCACATCAATGGTGAAGTAAGCACCGACTTTTCTCTCTTGCTCGAGAACTCCATGATAGGCAAAAAGCCTTATTCCTTCCAATACTACTCTTTGCATTCTTCTTCAGGGGTTGGGATGGAAGACGAATCATCTGGTTCGCCTGTGTATCTCTTCAGCACCTTGGCAACACCAGATGTCCATGTGTTGATGTTCTCGTTCTCAAGTTGCAGACTACCAACGAGTTTTACAACGTTTGTTAGAGGCATTCTGTAGCGAAGTACACCGCTGATGAGCTTGGCATAGTTCCAATATTCCTTGTTGAACTTCTCGCTCAGACCTTCGACAGTGGTCTTGTATCCACGTTTGTTTGTGAACTGGAAATCGTATCTGCGATTGCCTTCTTCATCCGTACTTTTGATGATGTGTCCGCTGTTGCATGACTTAGGCAATACGAGTCCGTCCTCATCATCGAGCACACCTGTGAAAATCTCATAAGGATGGCCATCAAGCATGCCAACGAAAGCCACCCACTTCTCTTTCTTGTTCTGAAAACGCACCACATCGCAGTCAAGCACCTTTGGTCTCACCTCGGTGATGATGCCTTCGGGACGATAATCAGAGATGATGTCCTCAAGCGTTTGCAATAATGCTGCTCGTATGCTTGCACTCTCTTCCGATGGTTTGTCTCCAGAGTTGAGTAAGCATACCATTTTGTCCATCCCCAATTCGAGAACGGCGTTGAGAATTCTTTGAGATATGGATTGTATTGGTGGCATTTAGTGCTTCGTTTTCTACATTTTCATCGGCAAATTTAGTTATTTCCACTCACACTTCAAAATATATGACCGTTTAATTTCTTATTTCAATAAAAATACTATATCTTTGCCGTCAAATTATTAAGAACAATGACAATTAAAGAAAGAAAAACCATCCGCAAATATAAGGAGGACGACGTAAGTCCTGAACTTCTCGACGAACTTCTTACCACAGCTGCCCGTGCCGCTACTATGGGCAACATCCAACTTTATAGTGCAATCGTTACACGCTCCGAAGAGGGTAAGGCAGCACTTGCACCTTTCCATTTCAATCAACCTATGGTGAAGGGTGCTCCTGTGGTTATCACCTTCTGTGCCGATTTCAATCGTTTCACGGAGTGGTGCAACCAGCGACAGGCTACACCGGGATATGACAATTTCCTCTCTTTCATCAATGCGATGAGTGATACACTTCTCTTCACACAGAACTTCTGTACGCTTGCCGAAGAGGTGGGCCTCGGTACTTGCTACTTAGGTACTACGGTATATAATCCGATGGGAATAATCGAGACTCTCCGTCTTCCTCGCCTTACATTCCCTGTTGCAACAATCACACTTGGCTGGCCTGATGAGGACCCTGCCCAGACCGATCGTCTTCCTCTCGAGGGCATTGCCCACAGCGAGTACTATCACAACTATACAGATGATGATATCGACCGCATCTATAGCCGTAAGGAGTCGTTGCCAGAGAACAAGACTTTCGTTGAGATAAACGACAAACTCACTCTCGCCCAAGTGTTTACTGATTGTCGCTACACAAAGAAAGATAACGAAGCGATGTCCGCAGGAATGATTGAGGCATTGAAGCATCAGGGATTCCTTGAGTAAGATTATTGGGATATATAGGTCAAATTATTTAATAATAAATAAGTAGGTGTTCAAAATTGCATAAGAACACCTACTATTTAAACAGATAATATAGGTGTTCAATCTTCCTGGTTGAACACCTATAATCATTTTATGTCAAACATTCCTTCTTACGGGTGGAATGCGTTTTGCTCCTTGCGAGAGCGATTACGAATTGTGTATAGTTCTAAATTCCGAAAGTTCGCAGCCATTGGGCTTAATTCAATGCAAAGATATGCAATTATTGAGAGATTTCCAAATAAATAAGGTAAAGGATATACAATATCATACTTTAGGTGTAATATTTCAACATTTTTATGATTGTATAATCATTTCAGTAATCCCGGAAAAGTACGACTTGTACGACTGAACATGTTCCAAATGTTCCAGTTGTTCCAATGTTCCGGTTCCAGAGGGCAAAAAGTTGGTGTTCTCTACTTTTATTTTTATTTTCCGAGAGTAAATAATCTTACTTTTCTTCGGAACTTGGAACAAAATTGGGAAAACTGTAATACAAATGCTTATTTCTCAATAGATTGCAAGCAATTTTTCTTTGTTCCAGTTTTTGTTCCAATCGTGTTCCGGTTTTTAATTCTGGAACATTTTGGAACGCATTTCTCAAAAATGAATATGCACATTTAACCTTAAACCATAAAACACCTAATACTTTTCCAAGAATCTCCCAAATGTTTTTCCAAAAACACTTAAGAGTTTCTGGCTATTCACTATAGTGTGTCACTCTTCACACTACTAATGTGAGAGGCTTCACACTACTAATGCGAGGGCTGTGTTATTAGTAGTACAGAGTCACTCTTCATTCCTTCATGTCAGTCTCGAAGTTTTTGACGTGCTCGAGAAGGAAGGTTTGCTTGTTCCAATGGTAGGGGGAGAAGTCGTGGTTGTAGTTGACTTTGTTGCGGAGGAAAGTAAGGCCATCGACTGACTTGGCATAAAGAAGGCAGGGTAGGAAGGTATTGAACTGGTTGCCTATGATGCGGATGTTGCGATGGAAATATTGCTGCTGATGCTCGAGGTCGGGAATCTCGGGATAGATGGAGATGATGGCATTGGTGAACTGGAACTCGTTGGTGAGGGCATTGATGAAGTGGTTGCCCTCGATGAGTACATCACGGCAGGCTCCGGTCTCGTACCATCCGTTGCAGTCGCCGCAAAGGAGTATGGCACAGCCACTTGTGTGGTCGAAAGTGTTGTTGCGTACGATGACTTGGCGTGGTGTGCTGAAGAGCGAACCACGAGCGCGGTTGTTGCGTATGGTATTGTTTTCAAAGATGACTTTAGGTGTCCATGTGAGGTTTTCCATTCCAAGAGAGAGTTGGGTAGGGTCGATGCGAGGATCGATGCTCTCGTTGAAGGTGATGAGAAACTGCTTCACTCCGTTGTTGATGCCTGCATCACGGGCATGGATGGAAGCAATGGTGGCTGATTGACCGATGAGTTCCATAGTTTGCGAAGTGATAAATTGCACAGTATCACCTATTTCTCCCCAACGGAATCCATACGACTGGTCGTGCATGTATTGACCGATGAAAGTGTGGTCGTCCTTGCGTTCGATGATCTTGAGGTAAGTGCCATGCACATTGATGGCATCGTCCATCATACCTTCGAACAGGCCGTTGCGTTCGATGATGGTGCCCTTGCAACCAGAGAAATGGGTGGCATCTGCTTGTGTGGTGAAATAGCGATAGTCGCCCTTGGTGCGGAGGCAAACAGAGAATCCGTCGGCAGTGATATCCTCGCACATCTGTGCAAGGAGACCCATACCCTCGGCATAATGCACCTTAACGTTCTTAAGGGTGGTTCGCACGTCGTCGGCAAGGAAGATTCCTGGAGTTGGTCGTGCCCATGTACGCATGGCGAGTCGTGTACCCACTTTCAAGCGACTGTCCTTCCATTCCTTTGCCCAAAGCAGTTTGTTGATATTGCTGTAATTTACACCCATTTCACTCTTGCCATCGAAAGTGGTCGTCAGATGGTGTGTGTAGACTCGCAAGTCGGAAGTCTGCGGAAGGAGATGGCGGGTCTTGCCGTCGAAGGCGATAGCATAGTTAGCATTGGCTATCCAACCCTCGCCTTTGGTGTAGAGTACGCTATCCTTCAGAACCCAGTCGTCTTCGGTTGACATGCGAAACTTTATACCTTTGTCGTCATTTTCAACTATTTCGGCTTGGGCGATATGAGGTGTGCAGAAGTCGATGCGAAGGTCCTTTAATGTGCAGTCGGTAGAACCGATGAGCGAGATAGGAAGCATGCGTCCGTAGAATACGAGTGTGGAACCATGGCCGTTGAGTGTGACTTTATTGAGATACTCGAGCGGAATGCCGACATTCTTAGGGTTTTTCTGGTCGTGGTTGGATATGTAGTAAGTGCGTTGTGCTGCTGATTGTGGATGGAAAAAGTAGAGTCCACGGGGCATGTCGATGGTGATATTTGTCTTGCCTTGACGGCAGAGGTCGCGTACTATATCGCAGATTTTGTCCATGATGGGAGCTGCATCAATGTTATCACGGTCTGGGTAAAGACCAAAAGACTTCACGTTCAGCGTGATAGGATCTGAACTTGCTGGTGTTTTGGTTTTCGATTTTTGAGCAAAACCATTTGATGCGAGGAGGAATGCAAAAAGGATAAGTATAGAACGCATAGTATATGTGTGTTACTTTATTATAAATATAAGGCGTAGTTTACGCACCAATAGATGGCGATGAACTCAGGTAGGGTAACATCAGACTCGAGGGTATAGAGAATGTCGGATGTGTAGGTTGAATTACCGCGATAGATCTTGCGGTCTTTGATGGTTAGGATGATATCGGATGTGTAGGTGGAGTTGCCACGATATACCTTGCCCGACTTGATTGTGAGGAGGATATCAGAAGTGTAGGTGGAGTTGCCGCGATACACTTTCTGGTCCTTGATGGTATAGATGATGTCGGAAGTATAGGTGGAATTACCACGATAGATTTTGTCATCCTTAATGGTGCAGAGGATATCGGAAGTGTATGTCGAATTTCCACGATAGGCTTTGCCGTTGCTGACGCGGCAGAGAATGTCGGATGTGTAGTGTGAATTGCCTTTGTAAACTTTCTGTGCAGAGGCGAACGATGCAAATGATAGTGCCATGATAATGAGTAAGATGCGGAGTTTCATAATTTTAAATGTTTTGGACAAGTCCGTCGATTGGGGCTTGGATGATGGTGCCGAGGGTGTAACCATATTTTTGGGCTACGATGGCGATTTCTTCTTTGTAGTAGTGTGCGATGGAACCTACGCAGTTGATGGTGCGTGTGGAGAGACGGAGTTCGCTTGTCATCGGAAGGATGTTGCGGACGAAGAACTGTGAGAAGCAGTCGAGGAGGAAATCGCGCACTTCGGGTATTTCCTTGTGGCGGGCACAGAAAGGGGAGAGGCTTGCGAGATAACGGTTGGCAAGTGGTTCGCGATAAACGTGCTGGATAATTGAGGATTGGGTCTCGTGGATTTCAGCAAAGAAGAGTTCGCGGGTGGACTCAGAGAACTGGTGCTTAAGCATGTCGCCTACAAGACGTTTGCCTATATATGCTCCCGAACCTTCATCACCAAGGATATATCCGAGGGCGGGAATGGCTGAGTGGAGGGCGGTGCCATCGTAATAGGCAGAGTTGGAACCTGTGCCGAGTATGCAAACGATGCCTTCGCTATGGCCGCAGAGTGCGATAGCTGCTCCGAGCATGTCGGATGCAACGGTGATGTCCGCCTCAGGGGCAATGGCGGTGCGTATGGCTTGGGCTACGATGGGCGACTTCTCGGGTGTGCAACCTGCTCCGTAGAAGTACACCTTGTTGATCTGGTGGCCTACAGGAAGTTGCGGAAGGAGTTCGCCCATGAGTATGCTGATTATGTCCGCTTCCGACTGCTGGAAGGGATTGATGCCTTGAGTGGTGAAATGGAGTGGGGTGGTGCCATCGGTGAGGCACCATGCGGATTTTGTACTGCCGCTGTCGCATATAAGTTTCATACGTGCAAATTTAGTGTATTTCAACGGGAAATGCTACCTTTTTATAAGAAAATACGTAAATAATTTTATCTTCTAAGTTAAAATGCCTATCTTTGCATTTATAAATGAGCATTTAAAGTTGCAAAAAACAATATAGTTTATGAATCATGTAGTCATAATGGCAGGTGGTGTAGGCAGTCGTTTTTGGCCTATGTCGACACCTGATTATCCAAAGCAGTTTGTAGATGTGTTCGGTAGCGGACGCACGTTTATCCAGATGACATTCGATCGTTTCAAGGGTATCGTCGAACCCGAGAATGTATGGGTCGTTACGAGTGAGCGTTATGCTGACATCGTAAAGGAGCAGTTGCCAGAGGTTCCTCAGGGCAATATCCTTCTCGAGCCTTGTCGTCGCAACACGGCTCCTTGTATCGCATACGTGAGTTGGCGTATCAAAATGAAGGATGCTAAGGCTAACCTTGTGGTCACTCCAAGTGATCATCTCATCACTGATGTGTATGAGTTCCAACGTGTTATCAAGTCGGCTCTCAAGTTTACTTCGGAAACTGATGCCATCGTTACGCTTGGTATGAAGCCTACTCGCCCGGAAACTGGTTACGGATATATTAAGGCAGACTTGGCTGCTTCGTCGTTGAGGAATAAGGAGATGTTCCGCGTGGATGAGTTCAAGGAAAAGCCAAACCTTGAGACTGCAAAGGAATATATCAAGGACAAGTCATTCTACTGGAATTCAGGACTCTTCATTTGGAATGTAGAGACTATCGTGAATGCTCTGCGTGTGTATGCTCCTGATGTGTCGCAGATTTTTGAGGGCATACAGGATGTGTATGGCACTGAGAAGGAACAGGAGGTGATAAATGAGATTTTCCCTACTTCTCCAAGCATCTCAATCGACTATGCTGTGATGGAGAATGCTGATGAGATATTCGTGTTCCCTGCCGACTTCGGTTGGAGTGATGTGGGAACTTGGGGCTCGCTCCACACGCTTGCTGAGACTGATGCATACGGCAACAATGCTATCGGTGAGAACATCCGCTTCTATGAGTCGCGAAACTGTGTGGTTCATACTACTGAGGAGAAGCGTGTCATCATCCAAGGACTCGACGGATATATCGTTGCAGAGAAGGACAACACATTGCTTATCTGCAAGTTGGAAGAAGAACAGAGGATAAAGGAGTTCTCAGCAGAATAAAAAAAGAGGGATGACCTTTCGGTCATCCCTTAATTCTTTCTTTTTCAGTTGAAAATTAAGCCTCTGCAGGAGCTTCTTCAGCAGCAGGTGCCTCAGCTTCAGCAGCAGCAGCGAGGGCAGCAGCCTTCTTCTCTGCAACCTTAGCAGCAACAGCAGCGTTAATCTTCTTTTCAGCTTCGAGACGAGCAGCCTTGTCAGCCTTCTTCTCAGCAGCCTTCTTCTCAGCAGCCTTAGCAGCCTTAGCAGCCTTCTCAGCCTTCCATGCCTCAAACTTCTTGTCAGCAGTAGCCTCGTCGAAAGCACCCTTCTTTACACCACCGAGGAGGTGCTTCTTAAGGTATACGCCCTCGTCAGAGAGGATGTTGCGAACAGTGTCTGTTGGCTGTGCACCAACGAGTACCCAGTAGAGAGCGCGCTCAAAGTTGAGGTCTACAGTAGCAGGGTTAGTGTTTGGGTTGTAAGTACCGAGCTTTTCGATGAAACGACCATCACGCTTTGCGTCTGGGTTTGCGATTACGATGCTGTAGAACGCATAGTTCTTACGGCCGTGGCGCTGCAATCTAATTCTAGTTGCCATTTTGTAAATTGTTTTTGGTGGAT
>DCIW01000220.1:9749-12294 GCA_002317225.1 Prevotellaceae bacterium UBA1716
ACGTGAATTGTATCGTTATCTCGTAACGACGGTGCAAAGGTACGACATTTTTTGGATTTTTTACTTTGTAACGACTTTTTTTTGATGAAAAATGAAAAAAATCATACTTTCTTGTTCCTATTAAATATATATTTGCTACATTTGCATAGTTGATGCTAACTCAACATGGCAATTGCTTTTACAAAATGAAAGACCTAATTCGACATAACGGAACTATAAAAAGTATTGAAGGTGATCTTGTGCGAGTGCTTATCGTGCAGGCCGCTGCTTGTTCTGGCTGCAAAGCTAAGGATTTGTGTTCTTCGTCTGAAAGTAAGGAAAAGATTATAGACGTCATCGACCCTCTTGCCTCTCGATATTCCGTGGGTGAGGAGGTCGTTGTTTGTAGTGCTCTCACTGCGGGCAAGTTGGCTGTCCGTCTTGCTTTCGGAATTCCGCTGCTCATCATGGTCGTCTGGTTGTTCTTGTCGATTCTGCTTTTCAAGTTGAGTGAACTGATGTCGGCGGGAATCCTTTTGGTCTTGCTTGCTGCATATTTCATCACTCTCAATAGGATGCAGCATCGTTTTGACAAAGTGTTAACCTTTTGGATTGATAATTCCTTGAGTTAATCGTCTGGATAGTTTCGAACTCATATAACAAATCTAATTAATAATCAAAACCAAATTTTATGAACGTAATTCTTATTGCTGTGATTGTCTTGGGACTCATAGGTCTTATCCTTGCGTTAAGCATCTTTGGAGTCGGCAAGAAGTTTGCAGTTGTAGAAGATCCGCGTATCGGACAGGTTGCAGAGGTTCTTCCTGGTGCAAACTGTGGTGGATGTGGTTTTCCTGGTTGTGGCGGTATGGCTGCTGCATGTGTGAAGGCTGCTGATGCAGGTTCGCTCGACGGTCTTAACTGCCCTGTAGGTGGTAATGACTGTATGAAGCAGATTGCGGGTATTCTTGGTATGGAAGTTTCAGCGTCTGCAAAGAAGATTGCAGTTGTACGCTGTAACGGAACATGTGAGAGTCGCCGTCCAAAGCTTGTCAGCTATGATGGCGTGAAGAGTTGTCGTATTGCTCACACTACCTCTCGAGGTGAGACTGCCTGTGCATACGGATGTCTCGGCTGTGGCGACTGTGTTGCTGCATGTCAGTTTGGTGCTATCGCAATGGATCCTGAGAAGGGTCTTGTAGTAGATGCCGACAAGTGTACTGCTTGTGGTGCATGTGCTAAGGCTTGTCCTCGTGGCATCATTGAGATTCGTGCCGTAAGTGGTGACAACTGCGATGCTTACTATGTACAGTGCGTAAACAAGGAAAAGGGCGCTAAGGCAATGAAGGCTTGCGACGACAGCTGTATCGCATGTAAGAAGTGTGAGAATGTCTGCGGTAGCGATGCTGTTCACATTGTGAACGATGTTGCTTACATCAACCCTGAGACTTGTGTGCTTTGTGGTCAGTGCTTCGATGCATGTCCACGTGGCTCAATCGTTCAGTACTCAAAGAATGGTGTTGTTGCAAAGAAGATTGAGAAGAAGACTCCTGCTGCTAAGCCAGCTGCTGCTTCTGCTGCCGGTGCTGCTCCAGCTGCTCCTGCTCAGCCTGCAAAGGAATGGAAACCAATCGAAGTCAAGTATGATGGTGCTCCACTTCTCCCATCTCAGCAGATTCTCCTTGCTGGTCCTAAGGACATCAGCAACCCTGTTCCTGCAGGTAAGGAAACTAATTTCGATTCAAAGCGTACAGACGCTCCACTCCCACCAAGCCAGATGATTTTGCTTGGTCTTAAATAAGAAAGGATTATATGAAAACATTTAGAATAGGTGGTGTTCACCCAGCAGAGAACAAGCTTTCTGCTGCTGAACAAATCAAAGTTGCCGAACTTCCAAAGGTTGCAGTATATCCAATGGGTCAGCATATCGGTGCTCCTGCCAAGTGTATCGTCAAGAAGGGCGATAAGGTTAAGGTAGGTACAATGATTGCTGAGGCAGGTGGATTCGTTTCTGCACCTATATTCTCTGGTGTAAGCGGTACAGTGCTTAAGGTTGATGAAGTTATCGACGCAAGCGGTTACGCAAAGCCAGCGGTTTATATTACTGTCGAGGGCGACGAATGGGAAGAGACTATCGACCGTTCTGACAAGCTCGAGACACTCAAGGATCATCCAGAACTCACTCCAGAAGAAATCGTCAGTCGAGTAAAGGCTGCTGGTGTAGTAGGTATGGGTGGTGCATGTTTCCCAACACACGTTAAGCTTTGTCCTCCTCCTGGTGCAGTACCAGAGTGGGTTATCATCAATGCTGTAGAGTGTGAACCTTACCTTACAGCCGACCACCGTCTTATGCTTGAGCATGCAGACGAAGTGCTCGTAGGTGTTGACCTCCTCATGAAGGGTGGTAAGGTGACTAAGGGATTCATTGGTATTGAGGAAAACAAGCCAGATGCAATCAAACTCCTCACAGAGAAGTGCAAGGCTCAGTATCCAAATATCGAGGTTGTTCCTCTCAAGACTAAGTATCCACAAGGTGGTGAAAAGCAGCTCATCGATGCTGTAGTTC
>DCIW01000215.1 GCA_002317225.1 Prevotellaceae bacterium UBA1716
CTCTGCTCCTTGACCTCCTGCGAAAGAGTTGGCACCGATTGGGAGCAAAGAAAAACCGATTGCAGTTACCACGGTGGCAGCGACAATCGGAGTGATGATACGAATCCAGTATTTTGCAAATAATCCAAGAAGACCTTCGAAGATTCCACCTATGATGATGGCACCCATAAGAGTTCCCATACCTTGGGTTGTGCCGATAAAAATAGCTAACGAGAGGAATGTGAAACTGATACCCATGACTATAGGAAGACGCGAACCTATTCGCCATACTGGGTAAAGTTGCACGAGGGTACCTATACCCGCTATTATCATACAGTTCTGTATAAGAGCCGCACTCAATGCAGGGTCTATACCTACTACATTTGCAAGGATGATGATTGGAGTAATATTCGACACGAACATCGCCAATACATGTTGCAAACCAAATGGAACGGCTTGGAGCATTGGTACCCGACCGTCAAGTTGATAGAGATTGTTGTTTTTTTCCATGACCTAATTACCTGTAAAACTTATGATCTATTAACCTATACTGAGATTTGTATTCTTCAAAGGCACGACGGGCTGTTCCCTAAACTTAATCGTCTGAGTCTTCCAATCCATTGATTCCACGATAGCGATTGACTCTACATGGTAGCCCTCGGCTCTCAATTCACCGCCGCCTTTTTGCTGACCTTTCTCGATAGCGATGCCGATACCAGCCACCTCGCCACCAGCTTGATGCACCAAGTCTATCAAGGCATGAGCTGCTTGCCCATCAGCGAGGAAGTCATCCACAATAAGCACTTTGTCTGTAGCGTGAAGATAAGGTTTCGAACAGAAAACATTGTTCATCTTCTTGTGGGTAAACGAATACGCCTGAGCCACATACTTGTCGTCCGTGCTATTGGCAGTCTCGCTCTTCTTAGCAAATACCACCGGCACATCATACAGGTCGCCAAGCAAAGTGGCGATTGCAATACCGCTTGCTTCGATAGTAAGCACTTTGTTGACTTCTACTCCTCTGAACCGACGCTTGAACTCATAAGCCATCTGGCGCATGATGTCGATGTCGATTTGGTGGTTGAGAAAACTGTCCACCTTCAGGATGTTGCCCTCCTTGATGACTCCATCAAGTAGGATCTTCTCTTCTAAAAAGTTCATGATACGAATAGGAATTTATAATTAGTCGCTACAAAGTTACACAATAAATGTCATTTATCAACGTTGTAGCGCAATTATTTCGCACATTCCCCCTCATTTTTTATATATATACACCACTTTTCTGCATTTCCCCTTTATGCATATACTTATTCATGGATACAAAAAAAAGAAATAAGTGAAAGCCAAACGGCTTTCACTTACTTCTTTCCAAACAGTCTTTTCCAGTTGAACTCGAGGGTGCCTTGGTTGGAGGAGGCAAGACTATTGGATTTTACGGGTGATGGCTTCGTGCGGAACCACCAGTCGTTATTCTTTTCAGCCTTCATTTCTCTTTGTTTGCTAATTAGTTCTTGTTTGGCATTACGAGTGCCATAACGATGTATAGTACGATGCCCGGGAGCCCGATAGTGAATGCAGTGAGTGCTGCATAACCAATTCTTACGATTGTAGGATCAAGGTCGAGGTATTCTGCGATGCCTCCGCAAACACCACAAAGACTTTTCTGATTAGATTTTGTGAGTCTCTTTTCCATTGCTAATAGTTGTTTTTGTTTTCATTAAGACGATTACCACGCTTTACGATAATGTTGGTATCATCGCCTTGAACTGCAGGGGCGGGGGTGTCGTTTGTTGCAGTTTCAGTACGCTTCTTACCGTAGTAGTATCCGCCATTGTAATAATAGCTGTCGTAGTTGTAGCCGCCGTAAGTGTAACCGTAGTTGTAGTTGCCGTAGTAGTTGCCGTAGCCGCTATAGCTGTCCCAACGGAAGTCATCATACTTGTAGAGTGTGAAAGTGGAATTGCTGTCACCGAAATAGCCAGAGAAGGTGTTGTATGACATGCGGTAGTCGTAGATGGTTGCATCGAGTTCGTGGGCACCTGGGTATGTGAGGTAGATATAGCCGTTCTTGATGCTCCAGTTGAACTTGTAGTACTGATAGGCGTAAGGACCACGCAAATAGTAGTCACACTGCTGGCCTGTTCCGCTTGCTCCCCAACCGTTGTTGTAGAACTCAATTACGGTATAGTCGGCATCCCATTCGTAACCGAACTTGTCGGTGTAATACATTCCGAAGTTGCCTCTCCACTGACCAGAGAGTGTGTTAGCCTGCATGAGGTCATCATCGCACGATGTGAGCGCGAATCCTGCTGTGAGGACTGTTATGAGGACGAGTGTCCATGAGTAGATCTTTTTCATATACTTCTTGTTTTTGTTTGTTTGTAAACTTTGTTGTTTTGTTTGTTTGATGCAAAGGTAAAGCAAAAAAGTGGAAGTTGCAAAGGGATTTTGCCTTTTTTTAGTGGAAATCTCCTAATCTGATTAGGGATTGTAAATTTTCTTTACAATCGCTTTGCCTCTTCCCAGTATTCGTCCATCTGGGCGAGGGTCATGTCCTTGAGGGTGATGCCTGCCTCCTTGGCCTTCTGCTCTACGTAGTTGAATCGCTTGATGAACTTCTGGTTGGTGTGTTCGAGAGCATTGTCGGGATTGATTTTGTAGAGGCGTGCAGCATTGATGAGCGAGAACATCACATCGCCAAATTCGCGTGTTGCCTTGTCTTTTGCCTGTGCCTTCTGCTCTTCGGTTTCGGCAGAGTTGTAAAGTTCTTCGACTTCAGTTTCGAACTCGTTGATTTCTTCTTTCACCTTGGTCCATACGTCGCGGCGGTTTTCCCAATCGAATCCGACGTTACGAGCCTTGTCCTGAATGCGGTATGCCTTCACGAGCGAAGGAAGGGCATCGGGCACACCCGAAAGGACGGTCTTGTTGCCATCTTTCTCCTTGAGTTTGATTTGTTCCCAAGTCTGAACCACCTCGCCGGCACTATTTACCACGGCATCTCCGTAAACGTGTGGGTGGCGGAAGATGAGTTTGTCGCAGAGATTGTTGCACACGTCGGCAACGTCGAACTCTCCTTTCTCCTCACCAATCTTAGAATAGAAAACGATGTGGAGAAGCACGTCGCCAAGTTCCTTGCATATATTGAGATTGTCTTCTTTGATGAGGGCATCGCAGAGTTCGTATGTCTCTTCGATGGTATTTGGGCGAAGGGACTCGTTGGTTTGCTTGCGGTCCCATGGGCATTTTTCTCGTAAGTCGTCCATCACGTCAAGCAGGCGTGAGAATGCTTGTAGTTTTTCTTCTTTTGTATGCATTGTAGATGTTGTTTTTTATTTCAATATTATCTCCCAAGCATCGTAGCAGATGCCTCTGCCTCCGAAACCTTCTTTCTGGAAGACGAGACCTTCGTTGAGGATGCTGCCGCCTTGTTCGGTGGAGATGCCGAAGTCGAGATATCGGTGCGATTGGAAGATGTCGGAAATGAGAGCGGAGATGATCTTGTCGAGGGCTCCGAGGGATTTGCCTTCGGATGAAGATGCGAGATACTGCGTGTGTACCACATTTTCCGTTACGAAAACGAGAGTGCCCGCAAGGAGTCTGCCTTCAGGACTGTATGCTCCGAAAAGACGGATCTGCTTTGGGAAACGTGACATCAGGAGTTGGAGTTCTGATACGGAATGTACGGGATGCGTATTGTGGGCAGTTGTAAGCACATCATTTAGTATGTTCCAAAATGCTTGCACATCATCTGTTTCGCGAACTATGATATCTGCCGCCTTTCGGAGATTACGCTTTCGAAGTTCGGCGAATGGAATACGATGATCGAGTTCGACGCAAGTGCTCAATCCACGTGCCGTGAGGTTTGCCTCATGTCGAAAGAGAGCATACAGGTCTTCCTCGCTTGCATATTTACTATATATATAAGGTGTTGGTTTGTAGACGAGGCGTTCGGCATGCAACTCATCCCGCATATATCGAAGCATAAGGTCGAAAATCTCCATCACACCCGATGCCTTCAACTTATACGACATGACCAATCCCCCGTAAGTCAATCCTTGATGCGAATAGACCGTATTGGTCGAAGCATCAAGATTGGCAGGGAGCACCGCCATCAGTTTGCTGCCCTCGTAGAAGAGTAGGGAAGCATCGACGAAGCGGTCGGCATGGTAGTCCATGAAGTTGCGGTCGAAAAGGAACGTACCGTTCTTAGATGATGCTATGAAGCGGTTCCATTCGTCAGCCAAGTCTTTGTTATATCTTCTTAAATTCATCGTAATCGTTTATATATCCTTCGGCATCATAGTCTTCGGATGCAAATGCTATGCAAACTGTGCCTGGGGCAAAATTGCTGAGTTCGCACCATACATTAGTACCTATGTATATACCTTCGGACGGATTAGATATGTGGATGTTGGCTTGTTCTGCTCCGTTATTGACAAACATGTCAAAACTGCCAGATATAGCAAAAACCACTTCTGCGCAAGTGCGGTGGGCATGTCCTCCGCGAGTCTTGCCCTCAGCCACATCATATATCCAAAACACGCGTTTGGGTTGGAAAGGGAGATGGTGCCACTCAGCAAAGGTAAGACTGCCTCGCACATCTGTGTGTTGGGGCAAACTCACCATTCCAAATCCTTTTTCAATCACTTTTTTGTTATTATCGTTCATTGAATAGAGAAATTTGTTGCAAAGATAAAACTTTTTTTGCGAAATATTTGCTCAAATGAAAAAAACATCATACCTTTGCAACGCTTTTGACGAAAGGAGGAGCTCAAATGCCAACTTTTGCTCTAAGCGCATCAGCTAAAGAAAGTCCTGGAAGGATGGGTGAGTGGCT
>DCIW01000150.1 GCA_002317225.1 Prevotellaceae bacterium UBA1716
ATAAGACTCAGATTGACCCGGATACGGTTGAATGTCTCATAGCTGCGACTACAACTCCAGACTATCATTTCCCTTCGACAGCATCGCTTGTTATCGGTAATGTTGGTTTGAAAAATGCATTCGGTTTCGATATGGAGGCTGCATGTTCTGGATTCCTCTATGCAATGAAGATGGCATCAGGCCTTATCTGCAGCGGTCAGCATAAGAGAGTCATTGTTTGTGGTGGTGACCATATGTCTTCAATGACCAACTATGAGGACCGTAACACTTGCCCAATCTTCGGTGATGGCGCAGCATGTGTCCTTATGGAGGCAACTACTGAAGAAGTGGGTCTTATGGACACATACCTTCGTGTTGACGGTAAGGGTCTTCAGAATCTCCACATGGAGGCAGGCGGTAGCCACAAGATGCCTTCGCATGAAACTGTTGACAACCGTGATCATTACGTTTATCAGGAAGGTCGTGCAGTATATAAGCACGCTGTACTTGATATGGTTTCTGCCGTTAAGATCATCACACAGCGCAATGGACTTACTAAGGACAACATTGACTGGGTATGTCCTCATCAGGCAAACATCAACATCGAACGCTCGGTTGCCGCTAAAGCAGGAGTAGATGAAGATCACGTTATGATTAACATTGACCACATGGCAAACACTTCGGGTGGTACTCTTCCTCTTGCACTTTGGGAGTATGAACCACGTCTTAAGAAGGGCGATAAGATTGTGTTTACTGCATTTGGTGCCGGATTCACATGGGGCTCTGCTTATATGATTTGGGGTTACGATGGTGCTGCTGAAGCTGCAAAGAGTCCTGCTGAATTCTATCAAGAAGGTAAGATGACTCGCGAGGAGTGGTACGAACTCCGTAAGAATGCAGACTAATTATCCTCTCAGACATAACAAGCGCATCGCCTAAACACGGTGCGCTTTTTTCTAATATAATGCATATCAATAAAATATCAGCAATCATATGCACAAGTCAGGTTTTGTGAATATTGTGGGCAACCCAAATGTGGGTAAGTCTACACTTATGAATCTCTTTGTGGGCGAACGTATATCGATCGCCACATTCAAGGCTCAGACTACCCGCCACCGCATCATGGGTATTATCAATGATGAGGAGGCGCAGATCGTGTTCTCTGATACTCCGGGAGTTCTCAAGCCTAATTACAAACTCCAGGAGTCTATGTTGGCATTCTCTGAAAGTGCGCTTGTCGATGCTGATGTGTTGTTGTATGTGACTGATCCTGTCGAGAAGATTGACAAGAACAACGATTTCCTTCAGAAGGTTGCACAGATGGAGGTTCCGGTCATTGTACTTATCAACAAGATCGACCTTATAGATCAAAAGAAACTTATTGAACTTGTTGAGGAATGGCATGCAACTCTTCCAAAAGCGGAGATTGTACCCGTGTCTGCAACAAACAAGTTCAATGTCCAACCCGTTCTCAAGCGTATCAAAGAACTCTTGCCTGAGTGCCCGCCTTATTTCGATAAGGACCAGTTGACAGACAAACCTGCCCGCTTCTTTGTTACTGAAATTATCCGTGAGAAGATTCTTCTTTATTATGATAAGGAGATACCTTATTCGGTTGAGGTGGGAATAGAGAGTTTCAAGGAAGATGACCACCATATTCATATTAATGCTGTGATTTATGTCGAGCGTGACTCGCAGAAAGGCATCATTATTGGTCATGGAGGCAGAGCTCTCAAAAAGGTTGCAACTGAAGCTCGCAAGAGTCTTGAGAAGTTCTTTGGAAAGAGCATCTATCTTGAAACATTTGTCAAAGTGAGCAAGGATTGGCGTGACTCAGACAGGGAACTCAATCTCTTCGGATATAATCCTTCTTAATGATTATCAATAAGTCTTTTAAAAGATTTTAGGATAACATTCTATTTTTTAGCCGCATCTTCGCCCTTTCTGAAGGATTGGGAGAGCCATCGGGGAGCGCGGCAGTATTAACCTATAAGGTGATTATGGCTCTCAGTTCGTGAGAACTACTTATACTAAAAAGCTTTTCAGACATTAGAAATGGGAAACTTAGTAGCTATCGTAGGACGCCCTAATGTAGGCAAGTCCACGCTTTTTAACCGATTGACAAAGACTCGTCACGCTATCGTTAGTGATGAGGCTGGTACAACTCGCGACCGCCAATACGGCAAATGCGAATGGTGCAACAAGGAATTCTCCGTTGTTGACACTGGTGGTTGGGTTGTTAATTCAGATGATATTTTTGAGGAAGAAATTCGTCGTCAGGTACTTATCGCCATTGAGGAGTGTGATGTCATCCTGTTCCTTGTTGACGTGAAGGTTGGTGTAACAGACCTTGATTTGGCTGTGGCAAATATCCTTCGCCGTAGCAAAGTGCCTACAATCCTTGTAAGCAATAAGACCGACTCTAATGAGTTGCGTTATGATGCTGCCGAGTTCTATAGTCTTGGACTTGGTGAACCTTTCTGCATCTCTTCGCTAACCGGTAGTGGAACTGGCGATCTTCTTGATGCAGTTGTTGGTAGTTTTACCAAGGAGATGACCGAGATAATCGAAGAAGATATTCCTCGTATTGCAGTCGTTGGCCGTCCAAATGCGGGAAAGAGTTCGATAATAAACGCTTTCCTTGATGATAACAGAAACGTTGTAACTGATATTGCGGGAACTACTCGTGATTCGATTTACACTAAATATGAGAAGTTCGGATTCAACTTCTATCTTGTTGATACTGCAGGCATCCGTAAGAAGAACAAAGTGAACGAAGACCTTGAGTACTACTCGGTTATGCGTTCGATCCGTGCTATTGAAAACTCTGATGTTTGTGTCCTTATGGTTGATGCCACTCGTGGTATTGAAGGTCAGGACATCAATATCTTCCAACTTGTCCAGAAAAACCAGAAAGGTCTTGTGGTTGTCGTAAACAAGTGGGACCTTGTTGAGAATAAGAGCAACGAGGCAATCAAGTACTTCGAAAAGGCAATCCGTGATCGTTTTGCTCCATTTACCGACTTCACAATCATCTTTGCTTCTGCAGTAACGAAGCAACGTATCTTCCGTGTGCTCGAAGAGGCAAATGCTGTATATAATGCACGCAAGAATAAGGTGTCTACAGGTAAACTTAACGAAGTCATGCTTCCAATAATCGAAGCAACTCCACCACCTTCAATCAAGGGCAAGTATATCAAGATTAAGTATTGTACACAGATTCCGGAAGTTCGTGTACCTACTTTTGTGTTCTATGCAAATCTCCCTCAGTATGTTCGTGAACCATACAAGAGATTTCTCGAGAACCAGATTCGTGAACATTGGAATTTCAAGGGAACTCCAATTAATCTCTTCGTAAGACAGAAATAGTTTTGAGATGAAGAAACTCACATCCTACATATTCCTTGCCTTGCTTGCCACATTAGTTGGTTGCAAGGACAAGGAACTTGATCCCAAATATGCACCGAAACAAGCTATGACTGAAGCACTTCAAAAACTTGGAGAGCACGATTATGATGGCTATATGTCGTATGCGTTCTTGGGCGAAGATGATGATTCTGTCCATATTGATTTGGTTAAGCGTTTGCTCAACCAGCATCAGGAATATCAGGAGCATAAGAAAGGTAATGTCGCCAATATTGATGTTGTTGATGTCAAATTTATAAATGATTCTGTTTGCACGGTGCTTTATCAACTGGCTTTTGCGGATAGTACTAAGGAGGTGAGTTCGCAGAAGATGGTGTGTATTGATGGAAATTGGAAGATTTGCATAAGGAATTAAATTCTAGATTTTGACTAAACGTTTTGCAAATGAAACGAATACTTTTACTCTTATTTCTTACTCTTTGTTCAATGGTTGTGTTTGCACAGCAAGCAGATACAATAACAGCAGAGTGGATACAACAGCATTATATAAAGCGTGAAGTGAAGATTGAGATGCGTGACGGAGTGCATCTTTTTACGGCTATTTACGAGCCAAAGGACAAAAGCGTTAAGCATCCAGTGATAATGAATCGAACTTGTTACGGAATTGGCCCTTATGGCGAAGACAAGTTTATGGGATTACATAGACCAGCTTGGGCGGAGTACGCTCGCAATGGTTATATCTTTGTTTTTCAAGATGTTCGTGGAAAGAATATGAGTGAAGGCGTGTTTGAGGATATCCGTCCTTTTATTGAGGGCAAATCCTTAAAAAAGGCCAAGGCTCAAAGAAAGGCTGGGATGCATGTTGATATCGATGAGGCATCTGACACTTATGATACGGCAGAGTGGATTGTCCGCAATACAAATAATAATGGTAATATTGGTGTGTTCGGCATTTCTTACCCGGGTTTCTATTCGACAATGGCAGGATTGAGTGGGCATCCTGCTATTAAAGCAGTTTCTCCACAAGCTCCTGTAACTGATTGGTTTAGGGGAGATGATGTGCATCATAATGGTGCCCTCTTTATTTGGGACATGCATTCGTTCATCTATTGGTTCGAATACCTGAATGTCGCAAGCAATAGAGTGGGCGAGTGGGGCACAATCAAAAATGAATCTCCAGCAGAAGCGATTAAGCATACTGATGCATATAATGACTATCTCGGAATGGGGGCTGTTAAGAACTTTACTGCACTCTTCGGCGATAGTGTCCATTTCTGGAACGATATGGTTGAGCATCCCGACCTTGATGATTGGTGGGAGGCACGAAATGTTACTTATCATTGTAAGAATATAAAACCTGCAGTTATGATTGTTGGCGGACTCTTTGATGCAGAAGATTGCTATGGGGCGTTTGCCACATATAACGCCATCAAGTCCAACTCTCCTAAAACTGACTTATACCTTGTTGAAGGCCCTTGGGCACATGGCATGTGGGGAAGGGGAGCGAATGAATTCTTTGGCAATGTTTATTTTGGAGAACAGAATACTTCTGACTATTATCTGAAGAATATCGAGTACCCATTTTTTGCATACTATCTCGAAGGAAAAGGCGATAAGCCGAAGGCTGTCAGAGTTCTTGATTCGGGAAGTTGTACATGGAGGGAGTATGATTCTTCTTGGCCTATCAATACAAATAAGAAGGCATTTGTACTCGAAGGTGGAGCGACTTACGTTTCCGATCCTGCTCATCCCGTACCATGTGTGTCGTCTCCAGAAAAGAACAGGCCTGCAGAGTATATGGTTTCTGACCAAAGATTTGCATCTACGCGACCTGATGTTGCAGTATTTACATATCCCGTGTTGACTGATACGATGCAGTTGTCAGGTGAAGTTGAAGCGGAACTGGAAGTAAGCATTACCACAACAGATGCTGATTTTATCGTGAAGATAATTGATGTTTTCCCTGATGACTTTGCTTATCCGGACAGTCTCTATCATAGTAGCATGTCACCTTATTATAATATGAGTGGATATCAGATGCTGGTTCGTGGTGAGGTTATGCGAGGCAAATATCGCAATTCGTTCTCCAGTCCGGAACCGTTTATCCCTAATCAACGCACAAAAGTTAAGTTCAGAATGCCTGATGTTGCACATACTTTCCTTCCTGGTCACAGATTGATGATACAGGTGCAGAGTTCGTGGTTCCCTCTCGTTGACAGAAATCCGCAGAAATTCTGCAATATATATAAATGTGACGACTCGGATTTCCAGAAGTCAACTATTACAATCTATCCGGAGTCGAAGGTGTGGCTCCCTGTTGTAAACAAATAAAACACATTACTAAATGGCTGAAAAGATAAATGTGGGTTCAAAGGTCTTCTCCTCCAAGATCGGTGCAATCCTTGCCGCCGCAGGTTCTGCAGTAGGACTCGGAAATGTGTGGAGATTCCCTACAGAGACAGGGGCAAACGGTGGAGCAGCATTCATACTCATTTATGTGTTATTTATGCTTGTGCTTGGTGTGCCTGTTATGGTAACTGAGTTTGCAATAGGACGTCATGGTCACAAAGACGTTAAGCATTCGTTTGAAAGCATGGCAGGAGGACGAAAAGGATGGCGATGGATGGGCTTATTCCCGGTAGTTGCCGGCTTTCTTGTGCTAAGTTATTATGCAGTCGTTGCAGGATGGACATTGTATTATGCTTATGAAGCAGGAATCAATGGTTTTGCTGGAAAAGATGCTGCACAATATGCTGCCGACTTCGAACAATTCTCGTCCAATCCGTATCTCCCAACTCTTTGGATGGCTGTTATTGTCATGATGACTTGTGGAATTGTGGCACTTGGAGTGCAGAAGGGTATTGAGCGTGGTTCCAAAATTATGATGCCAATCCTTTTTATCTTTATCATTATACTTGTTGGATGCTCACTCTCCCTTCCTGGAGCAGAGAAAGGTCTTACTTTCCTTCTTCGACCTGACTTTTCAAAAGTAACCGGTGCAACAGTCCTGTCAGCAATGGGACAGGCATTCTTCTCTTTGTCTGTTGGTATTTGTTGCCTTTGTACATATGCTTGCTATTTCCGAAAGGATGTAAATCTGTTCAAAGATGGTTTGAGTGTTGCGAGTATCGATACGCTTGTGGCTTTATGTTCGGGATTCATTATATTCCCTGCAGTTTATAGCATTTCTGGACTCGAACCAAATGCGGGGCCTTCTCTTGTGTTCATAACCCTTCCCAATGTGTTCCAAACAGTATTCGGTGGAATGCCGGCATTGGCATATACATTCTCTCTCATCTTTTATCTACTTCTTGTAATGGCGGCTTTGACATCAAGCATTTCTATGCTCGAGATGTCGGCTGCATACTTCCACGAAGAACATAGGATTAGTCGTCCGATGTCTGCTTTTCTTGTCAGTACGGTTTGTCTTGTTTTGGGGACCATGTGCTCTTTGTCTTTCGGCATCTGGAGCGATGTGAAGATTTTCAGCCTTGGTTTCTTTGACCTTTTCGACTTCCTTGTGGCCAAATTGATGATGCCTATAGGCTCGTTTCTGATGTGTATCTTTGTCGGATGGGTGGTTGATGAGAATATAGTGAGAAACGAACTCACAAACGAGGGGACAATCACCACTTGGCTCTATCCTGTTTGGCGTTTCATAGTACGTTATATTGCACCAGTTCTGATATTCCTTATCTTCGTAAACGAACTTGGAGTGTTCGATTTTCTGAAAAAATAATAAAAATAGAGATAAAAGGCAAAGGAAAATTGGCAATGTGAAAAGAAAGTCGTAATTTTGCAGTCGCTTTGCGTCTAAAAATGAACGAGCAATAAAGAAAACTAAGAATAAATTAAAAGAATAAACATAATAAAATCAATAAAAATCACAGATGAATATTTCATTGAATAACATTGACAAGGTCAATGCTGAGCTTATCGCTGTAATTGAGCCTGCAGACTACACAGAAAAGTATAACAAGGCTCTCAAGGATGCAAAGAAGAAGGTTAACATGCCAGGTTTCCGTCCAGGAATGGTTCCTGCAAGTCTTATAAAGAAGCAGTTTGGTGTGTCTATCCTTGCTGACGAAATCAATAAGATTCTTCAGGAAGGTCTTTTCGGTTACATCCGTGACAATAAGGTTAATATGCTTGGTGAACCACTTCCAACAGAGGATAACAACAAGGTTGAACTCGTAGAAGGCGGTACATTCACATTTAAGTTCGAACTTGCTATTGCTCCTGAGTTCAAGGCAGAACTCTCAAAAGATGACAAGGTTCCATATTACAACGTAGAGGTTTCTGACGAAATGGTTAACAATCAGGTTAACGCATACCGTCAGCAGGGTGGCAGCTATCAGGCTCTCACAGTTGACCAGGAATACGAGGACAACGATATGGTAAAGGGTATCATCTCTGAGAAGGACGTTGAGGGTGGCATAACAGTTGAAGATGCAGTGGTACTTCCAAAGTACTTCAAAAACGAAGATCAGAAAGCTCTCTTCAATGGTGTCAAGCCAAATACTGTAATTGAATTCAACCCGTCAGTAGCATACGACAACAACGAGGCTGAACTCACTTCACTCCTCAAGGTTGCAAAGGAAGATTGTCTTAACCACAAGGGTGACTTTACTTTCCAGATCACAGAGATTACTCGTTTTGCTCCAGGTCCACTTACTGAAGAACTCTTTAATTCAGTTTATCCAGGAGCGGAAATCAAGACAGAAGAAGAATTTGCTGCTGCAGTCAAGAACTCAATCGCAGGTCAGTTTGCAAAGGATAGTGACTATCGCTTCGTTATCGACGCTCGCAAGTACATCACAGAGAAGGTTGGTAAGCTTGAGTTCCCAGACGAGAAGCTCAAGAAGATCATGCTCGCAAACGTTAAGGGTGATGAGGCTAAGGTTGAGGACAACTATGATAAGTCAATCGAAGAACTCACATGGCATCTTATCAAGGAACAGCTCGTTGCAACTTACGAAGTTAAGGTGGATGATACAGATGTTCGTGAGATGGCTAAGGAGGTTACAAAGATGCAGTTCGCTCAGTATGGCATGATGAACATTCCTGACGAGTATCTCGAAGGTTCAGTTAAGGAAATGCTCAAGAAGCGTGAGACAGTTGACAACCTCATCGACCGTTGCATCGAGGTTAAGCTTGGTGCTGCTCTCAAGCAGGCTGTTACTATCGAAGAGAAGACTGTTACTGCAGAAGAGTTCAACAAACTTTTTGAAAACTAATATACCTTATTTATATATAGGAAAGTTTTCGCCCCGTCGTTATTCTTTCCTTTAGATAGGTTTAAACAAAAAAGTGGTGAGGATATTTTGTTCTTGCCACTTTTTTTTCATAACTTTGTCGTCGATTTCAAAAATGAATCGATTAATAAGATAATAAAAACATAATAGTTATGATGATGAATGATTTTCAAAAGTATGCTACAAAGCATCTCGGTATGAACAGTATGGTTCTTGATGACGTTATTAAGGCACAGAACAACAGTATGGCGGCAGTAAATGCTCAGGCTGGATATCTCAACCCTTATATCCTTGAAGAACGTCAGTTGAACGTAACACAGTTGGATGTGTTCTCTCGCCTTATGATGGACCGAATCATTTTCTTGGGAACAGAAGTCAATGACTATACAGCAAACGTACTTCAGGCTCAAATGCTTTATCTTGATAGCGTAGATTCGGGAAAGGACATCTCGATTTATTTGAATTCTCCAGGTGGTTCAGTATATGCAGGTCTCGGTATCTATGACACTATGCAGTTTATCAACTCCGATGTCCAGACCATCTGTACTGGTATGGCAGCATCGATGGCTGCGGTTCTTCTTGTTGCAGGTAAGGAAGGTAAGCGTTCTGCTCTTCCTCACAGCCGCATCATGATTCACCAACCTATGGGAGGAGCCCAAGGTCAGGCAAGTGATATCGAAATCACAGCCCGTGAAATCCAAAAGTTGAAGAAGGAACTTTACACAATTATTTCCGACCACTCACATCAACCATTCGACAAGGTTTGGGCAGACAGCGACCGCGATTATTGGATGACTGCTGAAGAGGCTAAGGAATACGGAATGATAGACGAGGTTCTTATCCGAAAGAAGTAAATTTATGATTCTTCTCTGCACCATTTGCCATTGGGATGATTGAAAAAGTTGTCCGAATGGGAAATGGTGATTTGATGATTATAAATAATTAATTGTTTAAGATATAAATGGTTTCAAAAATAAAGAAATGTTCCTTTTGCGGACGTCGGGATAACGAAGTTCGCTTTTTGATAAGCGGATTGGATGGATTTATCTGTGACGAATGTGCAGAGTCGGCTCATGAGATTGTTAAGGAAAACACTCATTTCCAGCAGACTGAAAAGATCAAGGACTTGCCAAAGCCGAAGGACATAAAGGATTTTCTTGATAAATATGTAATAGGTCAGGACGATGCAAAGATGGCATTGTCTGTGGCAGTATATAATCATTACAAGCGATTGAATAATCCGGGGGCGGATGATGAAGTTGAACTTGAAAAGTCAAATATCATCATGGTCGGTTCTACCGGTACGGGAAAGACACTGCTTGCCAAGACAATTGCAAAAATGCTCGTGGTGCCTTTCACTATAGTTGATGCAACAGTATTGACCGAAGCTGGTTATGTTGGTGAAGATGTTGAAAGCATTCTATCACGACTACTTCAAGAATGTGACTACGATCCACAGAAGGCAGAGCGAGGAATTGTTTTCATCGACGAGATCGATAAAATTGCTCGTAAGTCGGACAATCCTTCAATCACTCGCGACGTGTCGGGTGAAGGTGTCCAGCAGGGACTTCTCAAGCTACTCGAAGGTTCTGTAATAAATGTACCTCCATACGGAGGAAGAAAACATCCTGAACAGAAATTTATCCAGGTTAACACAAAGAATATCCTCTTCATTTGTGGTGGAGCCTTCGATGGAATAGAGAGAAAGATTGCTCAACGACTGAATACACATGTAGTTGGATTTGATGCAGCCAGAAATGTCGCAAAGATTGACAAGTCAAATCTTATGCAATATATTGCTCCAATGGACTTGAAGTCTTTCGGCCTTATTCCTGAAATTATAGGTCGTTTGCCAATCCTTACTCATCTTGTTCCGCTCGATAGGTCGGCCCTAAGGCAAATCCTTACAGAACCTAAGAACTCTATTATCAAGCAATATATAAAGATGTTTGAACTTGATGGAGTCACTCTCACGTTCGATGATGATGTTTTGGACTATGTAGTTGATAAGGCTGTTGAATTTCAACTAGGTGCTCGCGGACTTCGTTCACTTGTTGAGATGATAATGATGACACCTATGTTTGAGATACCTTCAAGGAAAATAAAAAAGTATGCCGTAACGCTCGATTTTGCCAAACAACAGGTGGAAAAGGCAAATATGGGCGTTTTAATGCAGCAAAATATTTAAATTTTCTTGTATTTGTAAAATTTTCCTCGGTTTTTCTTTGAAAAGTCAAATTCGATAATTAACTTTGTATAAAGATTCGGATTTAACCTACTATGGCAATCTCATGGAAAAACAAACAACACTTCTCGACTCACTGAAATATTATTTCGGCTTTGACACATTCAAGGGCGACCAAGAAGCCATTATTCAGAATGTGTTGGAGGGTAATGATACCTTTGTTCTCATGCCTACTGGCGGAGGAAAATCATTGTGTTATCAGTTGCCTGCGCTCTTGATGGATGGTTGTGCCATTGTGATTAGCCCGCTTATAGCCTTGATGAAAAACCAAGTGGATGCAATCAAGCATATAAGCGAAGAGGATAGTGTAGCGCATTTTATCAATTCAAGCCTTACAAAGGCAAGTATAGAACAGGTCAAGTCGGATATTGTACAGGGAAAGACGAAGCTCCTTTATGTCGCTCCAGAATCTTTGACGAAGGAAGAGTATGTTCAGTTCCTCAAGTCCGTCAAGATTTCCTTCTATGCTATAGACGAAGCACACTGTATCTCTGAGTGGGGGCATGATTTCCGCCCGGAATACAGGCGAATTCGCCCGATAATCAATCAGATAGGTCGAGTACCTATCATAGCACTTACTGCGACTGCAACCGATAAGGTACGTACTGATATAAAGAAAAGTCTTGGCATATCAAAGGCGTTAGAGTTCAAATCATCCTTCAACCGTGCCAATCTCTACTACGAAGTTCGCCCAAAGACGAAAGACGTGGACAAGGACATCATCAAGTTCATTAAGGCGAATTCGGGAAAGAGTGGAATCATCTACTGCCTTGCTCGCAAGAAGGTAGAGGAACTTGCTGAAGTATTGAAAGCCAATGATATTAAAGCATCTGCATATCATGCGGGAATGGAAACACAAGTTCGCTCGGATACTCAGGATGATTTCCTGATGGAACGCATAGATGTAATTGTCGCAACAATTGCTTTTGGAATGGGAATTGACAAACCTGATGTTCGTTTTGTGATTCATTATGACATCCCTAAATCGCTCGAAGGCTACTATCAGGAAACAGGTAGGGCTGGACGTGATGGAGGCGAAGGCAAGTGCGTCGCATTCTATTCGCAGAAGGATCTTCAGAAACTTGAAAAGTTTATGGAAGGAAAGCCTGTTGCTGAACAGGACATAGGTCGTCAACTCCTCAAGGAAACTGCCACCTATTGTGAGTCGAGCGTATGCCGTCGTAAGTTGATATTGCACTATTTCGGAGAAGAATATCCTGAGGATAATTGTGGAAATTGTGATAATTGTTTGCATCCTAAAAAACGTGTGGAAGCAAAAGATAACTTACAGTTAGCCTTAAAGGCTATTGTCGACTTGAAGGAAAATTTCAAGGTCGACTACATAATTGATTATTTGCGAGGTGAAGAGACAGAAAGCATCACTGCCCATAAGCACGATGATAACGAAGACTTTGGAGCGGGTGCTGATGTTGAGGAAAAGCTTTGGGGTGCCATTATTAACCAGGCATCTATTGCAGGATATATAGAAAAGGACGTGGAGAACTACGGACTTCTCAAGATTACAAAGGCGGGAAAGAAATTCCTGAAGAAACCGGTTTCGTTCATGGTTACCGAAGACAACGACTTTGATGATGACTATGACGATACTTCAGATGGTTCTGGAACAGGAGTTGCCGACGAAGAACTCTACAGCATCCTTATGGACCTCCGTAAGAAAGAGTCGCGCAAGTACAATGTGCCGCCATATGTCGTGTTCCAGGACAACTCGATAGAGGCGATGTCAACACTTTACCCAATCACTCTTGATGAGATGCAGAACATACCTGGAGTCGGTGCGGGCAAGGCGAAGCGATATGGCAAAGTATTCTGCGATGTCATTAAACGATATTGTGAAGAGAAGGAGGTTGTGCGCCCTACAGACATGAGAGTTCGTACAGTTGCCAACAAGTCTAAGGCGAAGGTCAATATAATCCAAAACATCGACCGTCAGATTGATCTCGAGGAAGTGGCACGAATTAATGCCCTCGAACTTGATGAATTGCTTGACGAACTTGATGCAATTGTATATTCTGGAACTCGTATCAACATCGACTACTTTATTTACGAAGTGCTTGATGAAGATTGTGTGGACGAAATCTTCGACTACTTCCGTTCTGCTGAGACAGACGATATAGATAAGGCCGTCCGTGCACTCGATGGTGAATATTCCGAAGAGGAAATCAGGCTTGTCCGTATCAAGTTCATCAGCGAATTAGCGAACTAAGTGATGACAAATTCTAACTTTTACTATTACTAAAAGCAAAAACTTATATTGCGTGCATTGGTATTTCGAAAATTATTCGTACCTTTGCACGCAATAAAATTTAATCTGCATATGAGTAATTTTCTTGCTGACAAGGTTGTCATGGAAGGTTTGACTTATGATGATGTGCTTCTTATCCCAGCATATTCTGAAGTCCTTCCACGTGAGGTAAGCCTCACAACAAAGTTTTCCCGTAACATTGAACTTAAGGTTCCATTTGCGACTGCCGCTATGGATACTGTTACCGAAGCGCCAATGGCAATTGCTATTGCGCGTGAAGGTGGTATTGGCGTTATCCACAAGAACATGAGCATCGAGGAACAGGCGCGTCAGGTTGCCATCGTGAAGAGAGCAGAGAATGGTATGATCTACGACCCTCTTACTATCATGCGTGGCAAGACCGTTAAGGATGCCCTTGAAATGATGTCAGAATATCATATCGGCGGTATTCCTGTGGTTGATAAGGACAACAAACTTGTAGGTATCGTTACTAATCGTGACCTCCGTTTCCAGACAGACCTCAGTCGTAAGATTGATGAGGTAATGACAAAGGATAATCTTGTCGTTACACATCAGCAGGCAGACCTTGAGAGTGCAAGTAAGATTCTCCTTGAGCACAAGATCGAAAAGCTCCCTGTAGTAGATGACGAGAATCGTCTTATCGGCCTTATCACTTACAAGGATATTACTAAGGCAAAGGACAAGCCAATGGCATGTAAAGATGCTAAAGGTCGTCTTCGTGTTGCTGCCGGTGTGGGTGTTACAGCAGATACTTTCCAGCGTATGGAGGCACTTGTCAAGGCTGGAGTTGATGCTATCATTATCGATACAGCACATGGACATTCGAAGGGCGTAATCGAGAAGGTTCGCGAAGCAAAGCAGAATTTCCCTGAAGTGGACATAGTAGTAGGTAATATCGCAACAGGCCAGGCTGCCCTCGATCTCGTTGCCGCAGGTGCAGATGCTGTAAAGGTAGGTATAGGTCCTGGTTCAATCTGTACTACACGTGTAGTTGCTGGTGTAGGTGTTCCTCAACTTTCTGCAATTTACGATGTTGCGAAGGCACTTGAAGGCACAGGTGTGCCACTTATCGCCGATGGTGGTCTTCGTTATTCGGGTGACGTGGTCAAGGCACTTGCGGCTGGTGGCTATTCGGTTATGGTTGGTTCGCTGGTTGCTGGTACTGAAGAGGCTCCGGGTGAGACAATCCTCTTCAATGGACGTAAGTTCAAGAGTTATCGCGGTATGGGTTCGCTTGAGGCAATGGAAAAGGGATCTGCCGATCGTTATTTCCAGGGTGGTGTCAAGGAGGCAAAGAAACTTGTTCCAGAAGGCATCGCTGGACGTGTTCCTTACAAGGGTACAGTGCAGGAAGTCATCTATCAGCTCGTAGGTGGTCTTCGTTCTGGTATGGGTTATTGCGGAGCAAAGGACATCATCGATCTCCACAATGCTAAGTTCACACGAATCACCAATGCAGGTGTGCTTGAAAGCCATCCGCATGAGGTCATCATCACAAGTGAGGCTCCAAATTATAGCCGTCCACAGTAATCATTTGTTGCTGTCCGCGGTAATTAATTGTTAAATAAACATTATAAAAGCGACTACCCGTTAAAAGGTGGTCGTTTTTTCGTTTATTTTTATTAACTTTGTGCCCGATTATGCAATAAGCATAATAAGCAGGCTAAAAACAACTATTGTATACCTGCCAATTAGTCGGAAACATTGAATAAAAATTAAAAATAGATATGAAAAAGTTTACATTACTTGTTGCAGGCATTTTCTGTGGATTGACATCAATGGCACAGACCGATCCTGTTATCATGAAGATCAATGGTCAGAACATCACTCGTGGCGAATTCGAATATTCTTTCAATAAGAATAATTCGGAAGGTGTTCTTGACAAGAAGACGGTAAAGGAATACGTTCCACTTTTTGTTGATTTCAAACTCAAGGTTGAAGCAGCAAAAGACGCAAAGATTGACACTCTCACGAGCATTCGCAAAGAACTTCGAGGTTACAAGGAACAGATGATTCTTCCTGAACTCGTTGACTCCACATTCATTGAGCGAGAGGCACGCAAGACTTACGAAAACACTGCGGCTCGCTTTGCAGGTGAGGATATTCTCAATGCGGCACATATCCTTGTTCTTATGCGCCAGACAGCAACAGAAGCACAACAGTTAGCAGCAAAGGCTCGTATAGACAGCATCTACGACGTACTCAAGGGCGGAGCTGATTTCGCAACTGTTGCAAAGGAATGTAGTGACGATAAAGGTTCTGCTGCTCGTGGTGGCGAACTCGGTGAATTCGGCAAGGGAATGATGATTCCTGACTTCGAGAATGCTGCATACGCGCTTAAGGAAGGAGAGATGTCTGCTCCATTCAAGACGACTGCGGGTTGGCACATCGTTCTTCTCCATAATCGTCATCAGTTTGAGCCTTACGAGTTCCATCGCGACAATATTTACAAGTTCCTTGAGCAGCGCGGTATCAAGGAAGCATCTGCAAACGCATATATAGACTCTCTTGCGACCCTCAACAACGTTTCTCGTGATGAGATGGTAGACAAACTTCATGACGAAATCGTGTCAAAGGACCCAGAACTCAAGAACCTTGCTCAGGAATATTATGATGGTACCCTTATGTACGAACTCGTAAATACCAACGTGTGGACTAAGGCGCAGAATGACGAAGAAGGTCAAGCTGCATACTTCAAAGCACACCAAAAGGACTATACATGGGATGAGCCTCGTTTCTGTGGTATCGTGATTCATGCAAAAGATAATGCGACAATAAAGTCTGCAAAGAAGATGCTCAAGGGTGTTGCTGAACCAGATTGGGCTAAGACACTTACAACTGCTTTCAACAACGACTCTGTTAAACTGGTTCGCATTGAGCGTGGGATATTCAAGAAGGGTGATAACAAGAATGTGGATGCATTAGTGTTCAAGTCGGGCGAAGTCAAACCTATGAAGGATTTCCCAGAGACAGACGTTTTTGGCAAGAATGCAAAGAAACCACGTACATATAAGGATGTGAAAGGCCAGGTCACAACAGACTTCCAGAATGCGGAAGAGAAGAAGTGGGTGGAAGAACTCCGTGCAAAGTATCCGGTTGAAATTTACGATAATGTCGTTGATACGGTTAACAACCACTAACCAACTGTTGTGAAATTCATAAACACAAGTTGGACATCGTTACTTATAAATATACTTATAATTGAAATATCACAAAATATGAGAAAGGCACTTTTCTTTTTCTCTTTGGCATTTGCCATGGTTTGCAATGCCCAGAATAACACGGTAGACGAGGTTATCTGGGTTGTTGGTGATGAGGCAATCCTTAAGTCAGATGTGGAGAATGCACGTATCGATGCACAGAGTATGGGTCAGAGATTCGATGGTGATCCATATTGTGTCATCCCTGAACAGCTTGCTATTCAGAAACTCTTCTTGCATCAGGCTGCGATTGACTCGGTTGAAGTGAGTGATGCAGACGTGTTCCGTTCGGTTGATATGCGAATCAATAGCGCAATCCAAAATATTGGTTCAAGAGAAAAACTCGAAGAGTACTTGGGCAAGACTATGAGCCAGATTCGAGAAATCTGGTTTGAACAAGGAAAGGAGCAAGAATTAGTGTCGCAAGTTCGTTCAAGTCTTGTGAAGAACATCAAAGTGACTCCAGCGCAGGTTCGCCGATATTTCAAGGATCTTCCAGAAGACTCTCTGCCTTTCGTCCCTACCAGGGTTGAATGTCAGATTGTCGTTCGCCAACCAAAAATCAGCCAAGAAGAAATAGACCGAGTTAAGAATGAACTCCGCGATTATACAGAACGAGTAAACAACGGAACATCTAAGTTCTCAACACTTGCCCTCATGTATTCTGAGGACCCGGGATCGTCTCGCCAGGGTGGCGAACTCGGTTTTATGGGTCGTGGTTCGTTAGTACCAGAATTTGCCAATGTGGCATTCAATCTCACTGATCCAAAAGCAGTTAGTAAGATTGTTGAGTCTGAATTCGGTTTCCATATTATCCAGTTGATTGAAAAGCGTGGCGACCAAGTAAATGTACGTCATATTCTTCGTAAGCCACGAGTAAGCGATGAGGCACTAGAGAAGTCTATTGTCGAACTTGATTCACTTGCTGACGAAATCCGTAAAGGTACATTTACGTTTGATGAGTGCACCCAGTTTGTCAGTGATGATAAGGATACCCGCAACAACTATGGTATCATGGTCAACCCTGAAGACGGAACATCAAAGTTTGAACTTAAAAACCTCCCTCCAGAAGTTGCCAAGGTTGTTGCCAATATGAATATCGGTGAAATATCCAAACCTTTTGTTATGACCAATACAAAGGGAAAGGAAGTGGTTGCCATCGTCAAACTACGTTCAAAGATCAATGGGCATTATGCAACGATGAAGGATGACTATCAGACCTTGCAGGATGTCGTTGTCGGCAAACTCTCCGAAGAAAAGATTGAAAAGTGGATTCGCGAAAAGCAGGCAAGCACTTATATACACATCAACGAAGGTTGGAATAATTGCGAGTTCCAGTATCCGGGATGGATTAAGTGAAGAAATTGAGGAAATAATGCCTTATTGAAGGTTATAAGTTGTAGTTCTATAAGGTTTTATGGTTATGAAGATTACAGGCAAGAAGACATATCAGATATTGTTGGTAGGCATACTGTGCCTATCAACTTGTTGTATGCTCTTTGCCAACGGATCCTCATTCGCCCCATCTGCCAAACCGGGAAAAGACAGTCTTATTCATCTTATTCATGCAGATGTGATGTATAAGACGCCAATGGATACTCGAGCAATGATCCTCGTAGGTCATGTCAAACTTTTCCATGATGGTGTGTATCTTGATTGTGACAGTGCGCGCTACTATAAGGAAGATAACTCGTTCGATGCTTTTGGACATGTGAAGATGTTGCAGGGTGACACCCTTTCACTCAATTCAGACACACTCTTCTACAATGGTTTTGAAGAGAACGCTAAGGCGCGTGGTCATTGTGTGATGATTCATCGAGGCACAAAACTTGTCACTTCGTATCTTGATTATGACCGAATGTACGATGTCGGAATGTATATCAATGGAGGAACACTCTATGACAAGGAAAATGTACTTGTCAGCGATTGGGGACAGTATACTCCATCCAAGCGAGAGGCGTTCTTCACTGATAATGTTATACTTAAGGGGTATGAAGAGAAAGATACAAAACATCTCAAGGCCCCTAAGTTTACGCTTATATCCGACACCTTATATTATTATACAAATACGCAAGTTGCAAGGATTGTAACGCCTACAAACATCACCGGAAATGATGGTGTGTTCGTTTATGGCGAAAAGGGTGATTACGACACTAAGCATGGCGAAGGTTGCCTTCTCGACCGATCTTATGTTATTAAGGACATGCGAAAGATTGTGGGTGATAGTTTGTATAGTAATCGAGAAACCGGAATCTCCGAAGCATATGGTAATGTGATACTTACTGATGATGAAAACCAATGTATGCTCACTGGTGACTTTTGCTCATACAACCAAAATACGGGAGAGGCTGTCGCTACAGATCGTGCAGTGGCGTATGAGTTTTCGCAGAAGGATACCCTATATATACATGCCGACACGCTCAAGATGTTCTCCTATAACATGGATACTGATTCTGCCTATCATGACATGCATGCCTATCGAAAGGTTAGGGCTTATCGTGTGGATTTCCAGGCGGTTTGTGATTCGATGGTGACTCACGAACTGGATTCTTGCACATATCTCTATGGCCAACCGATTCTTTGGAATGGTGGGCAGCAAATTATCGGTGAGGAAATTCGAATATACAATAATGATTCCACTATTGATTGGGCACATATCATCAATCAAGCAATGACGATCGAACAACTTGATTCAGTGTCGTATAATCAGGTGGCGTCAAAGGAGATGTTCGCATATTTCAAGGATGGTGCAATCGAACATAACGAGGCTAAAGGCAATGTGTACGTTGACTATTTCATGGACGAAGATGACGGCACCCGCATCGGAATGGATTATACCGAAACTACAGAACTCATAGTGTATATGGAGAATAAGAAGGTGAACAAGATATGGATGCCGGGAGGAAAAGGCACCATGTATCCTCCGTTTGCTATCCCTTCGCAGTATAGGTATTTGAGCGGTTTTGCTTGGTTCGATTATATACGACCAAAGAACAAGGACGATATATATGAGTGGCGTTCGAAAGATGAAAAGAATGTGCTCAAGAAGACAGAAAAGAAGACTGTGCCAATCCAAGATATTAACAATCTGTAATGGGTTTAATAGTCTGTTAAAAAATATAATTTCTTAAAATTGACAGTGTTATGGGTATGTTTTCTGTAGGCAAACCTCGTGGTTTCCAACATAACTATATTTATTATAATCCTCGTAAGGAGAAACTCAAGGAGATAGAAGAGAATGCAAAGCGCGAACTCGGTATTCTGCCTCCAAAAGAATTCAAACCGGAGGATATTAGAGGTAAGTTTGTCAATGCAACTACTCATTTGAAACGTCGTAAGGAAGGTGGCAAGCACTTGTCGTCGGGTATGCTAATACTTATAATTGTGGGTCTTTTCCTCCTGATGCGTTATTTGTATTCTGGTTACCTTTTTTGATTTGTGTTATAGATTATAAGGTTATTAAATTATATGGAAAGTGAAACCAATTTCTTTCTTCCATTGACCCAAATGCCTTTTATAATCGTATGACTTCATAGCCTCATAACATCTTACCCACTAAAACATTATAAACCAAAAAGAATTGGAAGATATTATTCACCTTTTGCCTGATTCGGTTGCAAATCAAATTGCGGCCGGTGAAGTTGTACAACGACCATCTTCTATTATCAAGGAGATGGTTGAGAACTCTATTGATGCTGGTGCTCAGAATATTCGTATACTTGTCGTCGATGGAGGCAAGACGAGTGTCCAGGTTATTGATGATGGCAAGGGTATGTCTGAGACCGATGCTCGAATGGCATTTGAACGTCATGCTACATCAAAGATAAAGCAAGCCTCTGATTTGTATACTCTTACCACGATGGGATTCCGTGGTGAGGCGTTGGCTTCTATTGCTGCAGTAGCACAGGTTGAACTCAAGACTCGACGCAAAGAGGATGAATTGGGTACATATATCAGTATCTCGGGTAATAAGGTGGAATGCCAGGAACCTATCATGTGCCCTGTAGGTAGCAATTTTTCCGTTAATAGCCTGTTCTTCAATATCCCTGCCCGTCGCAAGTTCCTCAAGAGTAATCAAACAGAACTCACCAATGTGGTCCAGGAATTTGGAAGGATAGTCCTTGTTCATCCAGATATCAGTTTCCAACTTTACAATAACGGAGTGGAAATGTACCATCTCCCATCAGCCTCTGTTCGTCAACGAATTATCGATGTCTTCAATAAGAAATTGAATGCAGAGTTACTCCCAATAGACGTAGAGACATCTCTCGTAAACATCACAGGATATGTTGGCAAACCCGAATCTTCGAAGAAGAAGGGTATGCAGCAATATTTCTTTGTGAATGGTCGTTATATGCGTCATCCATACTTTAATAGTGCTGTGATGAAGGCATACGAAAATTTGATACCGATTGGTGAACATGTCTCATACTTCATATATTTGTCGGTCGACCCATCCACGATTGATGTCAACGTCCATCCTACCAAGACTGAGATAAAGTTTGATAATGAACAAGCCATCTGGCAGGTTCTTTCAGCCACAGTAAAAGAAACCATCGGACGATTCTCAAATGTACCGATGATCGACTTTGACGTTGAGGGTAAGCCGGATATCCCTGTTATGGGTGTAAATACCTCTATTCCCCAACAGCCACGACCGGTTCAGACTTCATACAATCCATTCTCAAGTGGTTCTTCATCAGGTAGTTCACGCAAACCTGCAGATAATTGGGAGAAGCTTTATGGATCGCCAAGTAATATGAATAATAATGATCCGTTTGATGGACTCGAGGCATCCACTCTGAATGATTTTATTGATGATTCACGCCAAACGACCCAATCCCTTCCTTTCGAAGATATTGATGTTATTCCGAGTAAGAACAATGATGAGGAATCACAAGAGATGTCGTTGTTTGACATTTCATTGCCCAAGTTCCAATTTAAGGGCCAATACATAATTCTACCTTCAAAAGACGGGTTGATGCTTGTTGATCAGCATCGTGCACATGTACGTGTGCTTTACGAACAATTCATCTATAACATGCATTTCTCGAGACGAGCTACACAGAAAGTCCTTTTCCCTGAGATCATTCAGTTTACGATAGGGGAGGGAGTGGTTCTTGAAGAAATAATGGAAGAAATCACTGCACTTGGTTTCGATATTAACAACCTTGGTGGCGGTTCATATTCTGTCTTAGGAGTTCCGGCTGGCAGCGAAGGCATCAATGTCGACATAGTACTTCATGATATCGTTGCATCGGCTATGGACAAGACTGGTACTGCCCGCAAGGATGCTGAAGAGGCGATTGCCCTTTCGATGGCACAGTCATCGGCGATAGTATATGGACAGGTGTTGTCGAATAGCGAAATGAACCAAATCCTGCAAGATTTATTTAAGTGTCAGTCACCGGCTCGTACCCCAGATGGCAAGATTATCTATTCTGTTATTGACAATAAAAGTGTAGAAAAGATGTTCTAATCATACTTTTTTGCACCCAAACCGAAAAAATATTGTATATTCGTTTGTCAGTTTGGAAAAAAGTCGTACCTTTGCAACGCTTTTGAGAAAAGCACCAAACTAAAAAAGTCTTCGAGGCTAGTAATCGGGATGTAGTACAGTTGG
>DCIW01000099.1 GCA_002317225.1 Prevotellaceae bacterium UBA1716
TCAATATAGCTGAGTAGTTACTTGTAATGCTTTCATATTTTTCTGCACTTAGAGATAAACAACACAATGTTTAACTTCTAAAAAACAGAAACAATTATGAAAAAGAAAGTATTCAACCTTATCATTCTCGACGAGAGCGGAAGCATGTCATTTATCGAGCGCCAGGCAGTTAATGGAGTAAACGAAACAATCCAGACTATTCGGAATGCCCAGAAGAAGCACATTGAAGAACAAGAACACTTTGTTACACTCATCACCTTCAACTCAGATGGAATCAAATATGTGTACAACAATATGCCAGCAGATGAGATTAAGGAGTTGGGGCAGTCTGATTTCAATCCAAGTGGATGCACTCCTCTTTATGATGCTATTGGTAGTGGAATCGTGGCACTCAGAAGTCAGGTTAAGGATGATGACACAGTTCTTATCTCTATCGTCACTGATGGTGAGGAAAACTCGTCAAGAGAATGGAACCAGCAACAAATCAGCAAATTGATCCAAACTCAGAAGGAAAAGAAATGGGTGTTCACTTACATCGGCACTAACCAAGATGTAGAAGCTGTTTCGCGTAACCTCGCCATCGACAACAGTCTTATGTTCGAATACAGTGCATCCGGAACAATAAATATGTTCAAGAAGGAACTGAAAGCACGTTCCCGTTTCTTTGATAGGATCTCAGATCAAGATGTCTGTTTGGCTGAAGTCTGCTGTGACTATTTTGATGGAGTAGATGACAATGATTAACATAATAATTGTATGTCGGAATAAAAAACAACCACTTTAAGAGTTGAATATAAAGGAAAAGTGCTATCTTTGTAGCACTTTTCCTTTATTTTTAAAGAAATGTGGCAGCATATTCTGTCATTAGTATTATCAATCGTCAAACCAAATCACCTATACATAATGAAGAAAATTATCCTGACTATTATCTTGTCGTGCGTATATGGAACTTTTACTTTTGCACAAAGTACCGCACGCAAGTTCACTCTAAAAAATCTGACAAGTCCTGAATCAGAACTTACAGTCTATCTTCCAACTGAACAAGCTGCTGCCAAGGCTAATGGTCGTGTGATTGTAGATTGTCCAGGAGGTGGCTACTCGCACCTCAGCATGGATAACGAGGGTCACAACTGGGCCGAATTCTACAACGAACAAGGAATCGCCTATGTCGTCCTCAAATACCGTATGCCAAACGGCGATCGCAACATCCCTCTCAACGATGCTTACCAAGCAATCCGCACGGTTCGTGACAGTTGTCGAGTTTGGCATATCAATCCCATGAATGTTGGTATTCAGGGTTTTTCTGCAGGCGGTCATCTTGCAAGTGCCGTTTGTACTCATGCTCCTATGGATGCTCGTCCCGACTTCTCTATCCTTTTCTATCCAGTCATTTCGATGAATGAGAAGGCAACTCATGTGGGTAGTGTTCGTGGTTTTCTCGGAGATGGTCGCAAGGATGAGAATTTGGTTAAGGAATGGAGCAGCGACAAGGCTGTTCATCGTCACCTGACCCCTCCTGCCATCCTTATTCTTGCAAATGATGACAAGGCTGTGCCTCCAGCAACAAATGCAGCCGCTTATTACACTTCAATGCGTAGTAAAGGCAACCAGTGTTCTATGTTCTGCTATCCTTCGGGCGGTCACGGTTTTGGATTCCGCGACACATGGAAGTATCATGAGATGATGAAGATGGAACTTCGCCAATGGTTGAAAGACCTTGTTCTCCCAACTGATTCGGCACTTAAGGTGGCTTGTGTTGGCAATAGTATCACTGATGGTCATGGAATTGATATGGCAGAAATAAATGGTTATCCTGCCCAACTCGGCAAGAAACTCGGCAAAGACTATTATGTGAAGAATTTTGGATATAGTGCCCGCACACTTTCCAACTCGGCAGATCTCCCTTACATGAACGAACCAGAATGGAAGGCATGCCTTGAGTGGCAACCTAATGTGGTTGTCATCAAACTCGGAACTAACGATACCAAGCCTTGGAACTGGGAAGGTAAGGCTGAAAAGGATTTGACTGTTAGTATGCAGAAGATGGTTGAGTCGCTCCGTGCTCTTCCTTCTAACCCTCGCATCATCCTTTGTGCTCCTGTTCCTTCGAAGGATAATCCTTATGGTATTCGCGATTCGATCACTACAAATTATGTCATTCCAGCCATTCAGGAATTTGCGAAGAAGCAGAAACTTGAGTTCCTCGACTTGTACAATAACTTTGGAGATTTCAAAGGTCAAATGCAATCTGACAATGTCCATCCAAACGAAAAGGGAGTCATCCGCATTGCAGAACTTGTAGCAGAAAAGATTAATAGTCCCGCTCCTGTTCAGAAGAAATCAAAGAAGAGCAAGAAGAAATAATCGACTTCGAGTTATTGTTTTATAACTATCATTGAACCATCTATGGCAGAAGAACTTATCATAAAAGGAAATACTAAAGAAGAGTTGTACGAGACCCTTCTTCCGCAACTTGAATCTATCATTGAAGATGAACCCGACATGATTGCTAATATGGCAAATGTTTCTGCTTGCATAATGGACACTTTCCATTTTTGGTGGGTGGGTTTCT
>DCIW01000070.1:0-3165 GCA_002317225.1 Prevotellaceae bacterium UBA1716
CACAAGAGTAATGTCCTACGAATACTGAACCTGCATTGATGACTCTGTCACAGAGTTCGAGAGCATTGTCCATTGCAAGGATAAGGTGTTCTGGAGCATACTCATTGCAGATATCAAATGCCTCAGTGATATCCTTGAGGATGATAATCTTGCTATAGTTAAGTGCCTGAGCAGCAATTTCCTTACGAGGAAGAAGAGCGAGTTGACGATCAACTTCAGCACTCACTTCATCTGCCACCTTCTGACTATCAGTAAAGAGAACTGACTGCGAGTCAATTCCATGTTCGGCTTGTGAGAGAAGGTCTGCTGCCACGAATACAGGATTGCAAGTTTCATCGGCCACGATAGCCACTTCAGATGGTCCAGCAGGCATATCGATTGCTACTTCATGAAGCGAAACCTGTTGCTTTGCTGCCATGACAAACTGATTGCCAGGACCGAAGATCTTGCTGACCTTTGGAACTGACTGAGTTCCGTAAGCCATTGCACCAATAGCCTGAACACCTCCTGCCTTGAAGATACGATTGACTCCTGCAATACGAGCTGCTACAAGGATAGCAGGATTGAGTTTGCCTTCCTTATTTGGAGGAGAACAAAGTACTATATCCTTACATCCTGCAATCTTGGCTGGAGTAGCAAGCATAAGCACTGTGGAGAAGAGAGGTGCTGTACCTCCTGGGATATAGAGTCCTACTTTCTCGATTGCTATGCTCTTCTGCCAACATTCAACTCCAGGTTGAGTTTCAACACGGATTGGAGCAAACTGTTGTGCTGAGTGGAACTTGGCGATATTCTCATGAGCAAGCGTGATTGCTGCTTTGAGTTCGTCACTGACAAGAGTCTCCGCCTCTGCCATCTCTTCTTCAGAAACAGCAAGAGTAGCGAGTTCTACCTTGTCAAACTTAAGTTCATACTCCTTAACTGCCTCATCACCACGAACCTGAATATCGTCAAGGACAGTCTTCACGGTCTGACGAAGTTCGGAAGCATCACGGTGTGGACGCTCAAGGAGTGCTGACCACTCGGCTTTATTTGGATTTGATATTATATTCATAAAGTACGGCCCCTCTCCCCGCTCCCCCGAGGGGGAGGGCTGCCTACGGAAAGGCCTGGCAGTATATTATTTAATAAAAAGTCACAACTCCGTTACTGCCCGTACGGCAGCTTCCCCCCTCGGGGGGACGGGAGGAGGGGCTTCCTTTTTACAAAATCATCTTTTCGATTGGAGTAACAAGGATACCTTCAGCACCGAGAGCCTTGAGTTGGCCTACGATTTCCCAGAAGTGCTTCTCATCAAGTACTGCGTGAACAGAGCACCATTCTTCGTCAGCAAGAGGAATGATAGTTGGTGACTTGAGTCCTGGAAGTACTTCGACAATCTCATTGAGGTGAGCCTTAGGAGCGTTCATACGAACATACTTCTTATCTTCTGCGATAAGTACTGATTCAATCTGGAAGAGAAGTTGGTTGAGGATAGCCTTCTTCTCTTCGCTCATTTCCTTATTGCCAATGAGAAGTGCCTCACTCTTCATCACTACTTCAACTTCACGAAGGTTATTACTTACGAGAGTTGAACCAGAAGATACGATATCAAAAATACCATCTGCAAGACCAATACCTGGTGCAATCTCCACAGAACCTTGAATGACATGAACATCCATATTCACACCCTTCTCCTGCATGAACTGCTTGAGGATATTTGGGTAAGATGTAGCAATCTTCTTGCCTTCAAACCATTCTACTCCCTGATAATCGATAGCCTTAGGAATGGCAAGGCTGATGCGACACTTTGAGAAACCAAGACGCTTGATGATGTCAGCATCTTCTCCACGCTCAACAAATTCGTTTTCACCAACGATACCAAGGTCTGCCACACCACTTGCAACAGTCTGTGGAATATCATCATCACGAAGGTAAAGAACTTCGAGTGGGAAGTTTGATGCCTGCACAAGAAGTGTACGCTTTGATGATGGAACCTTGATGCCTGCTTCCTGAAGAAGATTGATTGTGTCTTCGTAAAGACGACCTTTTGATTGAACTGCTATACGTATCATAATGTAATTTTATTCTTTTATAAAGTTCTTAAATGCGGTGAGTTATTGAATGTTATTGTTTTTTAGTTAAGCACAAACTCACCTGTTATTATTCTATTATTTGCGGAACTGAATGTTCCAATAAGCGGAGCCTTACGTTGCGAACCACAATGTCGGAAGAACTCAAGTATGTTTTTATAACTGTAGATGTCCGTATCGAATACTACATAATTGAAACCATCTGTTTTTATATCACCTTCAATACTGTTGCCACGTCCTGCAGGTAAATCTTCAATACGGTAAGAAATTCGATTTGACTCACATATCTTTTGCATCTTCTCAAGATTCTCGCCAGTTGAAACAAGGAGGAATCGATATTGTCGGATATACTCAGCACGAGACATGTGCTTTTGATTACGAGAGAAAAGTTTCTGTTTGAAGAACGATGCTGCTCCCTTTGCATAGATTGAGAGTTTGATTGGAACGGTCACAAACAAATTGTAATGTCCGTAATGCTTCTCAAAGAAGATGAGCATTGCCTTGTAGAATGTTGTCACATAACGGAACGAAGTCTTGTTTGTTGACTCGCCCTTATAATGAAGAATACTTACTGGCAAGTAATAGTTGTTCTGACCAGTCATTAACATCCTGTATGACAGGTCGATATCTTCACCATACATAAAGTAGTCCTCATCGAGGAGACCAGATTTAGCAAGTGTCGTACGACGTATGAACATACAAGCACCAGAGATTACCTCAATCTGATTTGGAAGGTTTTCGTCAAGGTATTGCATATAGTAACGACCGAATGTGCGTGATTTTGGGAAACGACTACACAATCCGGTCATCTTACAGAAACTTGTGAATGGGGTCGGTATGCCTCTACGCGACTCGAGGGCAAAAGAGCCATCGGTTCGAAGCATTCGCACACCAGTAGCACCAGCCATCTTATTGTTGTCAAGGAAATCGATGCACGTCTTGAGCACATCTTCACCGAGAATAGTATCAGGATTGAGAAGAACTACGTATTCACCCTTTGATATGCGAATAGCCTGATTGTTCGCCTTTGCAAAACCGCAATTATCCTTGTTCTGGATGAAAAGCACATCACGGAAACGAGGAGTAAGGTACT
>DCIW01000070.1:3262-6114 GCA_002317225.1 Prevotellaceae bacterium UBA1716
TGCTCGAGGTAGTACTTCACATTATATGAAACGATAATAACTGAAAGCTTAACCATTAATCCTGATCTATATTTTGATTCTCAAGGAAATACTTGATTTTGTCCTTAGTTGGGTAACAAAGAAGTGATGCGACCATTGCGATAAGACAACAAACGCCACACGACATTTTTGATGTCAACAAATAAGATATGACGCAGAAGAATGCTGTAGATACAAGAATTGACATACGTATAATTCCCCATGTCATATAACTCTGCAATGCTTCGTCAAAGTTCATTCGTCGCAAATTCTTTGTTGTGTTGAGTGTGAATAGTTTCATTGCCAATGGCACACCTACGAGCACACATGCTATGCAGATACATTCAAAAATGTATGCACCAGTGCTTTGTGGCGCAACATTACCATCAAACGACAAAAGTCCAACCTTATGCATAACGAACAATATCGTTGGCGCTAACCACACAGAAAAAATCAACACCCTAAGACAGATGATAATATTCTTTATTTTTGTTTCCATTACTTTTTTTCTTTAACATCTAAAAGGAACACGGTTGATGATGCTTCGACCGAGAGTAGCCTCATCGGTGTATTGAAGTTCGTTATTGACAGAAAGACCACGAGCAAGCACTGTGAGTTTTACATCATCAAAACGTGCCAACTTTCGCGAAATGAAGAAATTGGTTGTATCACCTTCCATCGTACTGCTAAGTGCAAGTATGACTTCGTCAATGCCACCCTCCTCTACTCTATCAACAAGACTCTGTATTTCGAGATCACTTGGTCCAACACCATCCATAGGAGAAATCACTCCACCAAGAACGTGGTATAGTCCCTTGTACTGCATCGTTGCCTCTATCGCCATCACATCCTGAATGTTTTCAACCACACAAATAAGTCGTCCGTCACGTTGAGGATTGCTACAAATGGAGCAAACTTCCGTGTCGGATATATTATGACATACTGTGCAGTATGTAACCTCATGACGCAAACGCGAGAGGGCGTTGCAGAAACCGTCAACCTTATCAGCATCGAGGCGCAACGTGTGAAGAACAAGGCGCATAGCGGTCTTGCGTCCTATTCCCGGCAATTTGGCAAATTCATCCACTGCCTTGCCAAGCAATGCTGACGAGTATTGTTGTTCCATACGAACTGCAAAGGTAAAAAAATAAATTTATATATAAGGTATGATTAAAGGAAAATCTTTAATATTACTGTTAATTTCATTAAAATGAAACTAACCATGCAATCATAAAGGTATGGTTAGAATACAAAAAAGTGAAGAACAAAGAGCATAGCATCACCCTTCATTCTTCACTTTATGAAATATAAATCAGAAGCGTTTTTAACTTAAAAGCCGAAGCAATTTCACTTCTTTTCCACCTTCTTGCTTACAGGCACATCCGTCATCTCTCCATAGATAAAAATTCGGCTCATGTCATCCTTACAATTCGTAAAAACCTGAATGCTCTTTTTGAACTTAGCAGGCATCTTTCCTGTTCCGTCGTAAGTCACTGTTATAACGCCAGTTCCGCCCGGTGCAATATAGTCTTTTGTGTACTCTGCAACGGTACATCCACATGATGGATGAACATAATTTATGACAAGTTTTGCCTTGCCTGTATTTGTAAACTTAAACACACATTTTTGCACAGGATCATCCATGCAGAAAGTGCCAAGATCAACGCTTGTCTGTTCAAACTTAATCTGAGGATATTTCTTTGCATTTATACCCAAACAGAACATGAGAGAAGTAAGCAATATAACGAATTTTAATTTCATATTTTCAAAGTTTTTATTTGTTAGCGATTAATATGCGAAAATGAGAGATAAGCACATTGGTGAAGGCAAAACCATTTTGTCATCGCAAAATCAACGACTTGTTATATTTAATAGGTGTAAATGCCATCATTTTGCCAAAATAGATGCATCGATTGCTCAATTTCACTGCAAAAGTACAACATTTTTTCAATATTAACATCAATATTTATGTTAATTAATTTTTATTTTGTAATTTTGCATGATTTATGCGGTCAACCGTGCCGAAAGAAACAATTTTTCTAAAGAAAACAAATAATAAAATAATAAATGAAAGACAAGAATCAATTAATTGGATTTATGCTGATGGGCCTTGTGCTCTTCGGCTTTATGTGGTACAACAGCAACCAGATGGAGAAGCAGGCAGAATACCAGCGCATCAACGACTCCATCCAGGCTGTTCTGGATGCTAAGAATGCAAAGATTGCCAAGGAAGAGCAACTCAAGAAAGAAGCTGAAGAGAAGGCACAGGAAACAGATTCCCTCAACGCCCTCTTCGTAGCTCGCCAAGGCCAGGCAGGCACTACAACTATCGAAAACGAACTCCTTAAGGTTGTCGTAAGCAACAAGGGAGGTCAGATTGAAAGCGTCACACTCAAGGACGAGACTTATAAGAATCAGGAAGGTGGACAGGTTTGCCTTTTCGATAAGGGCGATTCTGACTTCAAGATGCTTCTTGAAGGAAAATCAAACAACATCGTATCTACCGACTTCTTCTTTAATCCAAAGGATGTGAAGGACAATGCAGTAACTATGTCTCTCCCAATCGCAAAGGGTTCTATCGATGTGACTTACTCACTCAAGCCAAACTGCTACCTTCTCGATATGACTATCCAAGCAAAGGGTGTTGATGGTTTCTTCTCAACTAAGACAAAGACCCTCGACATTGTTTGGAACGAAAAGATGAAGCAGCAGGAGAAGGGTTGGGATTTCGAGAACCGCTACTCTACTATCACTTATCGTGACACAGAAAACGACACTCACGAACTCTCTTCAATGGGTGGCGATGAGGAAGAAACTGAATTTGACGCACCAAC
>DCIW01000086.1 GCA_002317225.1 Prevotellaceae bacterium UBA1716
AAAATAATTGTTTAGGGGCGATATTAGTATCGCTCCTTTTTATTTTTATTTCTGTTCAAACGCTTCAATCTTATCTGTGTTTGAAAGGAGGAAGTCGATATCATCGTAAGCATTCATGAGACAATACTTCTTGTATGAGTTGATATCGAAGTGCTCTGAATTACCAGTTGTTACGTTTGTTACAGTCTGGTTAGGAACGTCAACCTTAACCTCTGCATTAGGGTTCTTTGCAACTGTATCGAAGAGTTCGAGTTGGAACTCGCGAGAAACGATTACAGGAAGAACGAAACAGTTGAGGAGGTTGTTACGGTGGATATCAGCAAATGAAGATGAGATAACCACACGAATTCCGTATCCTGCAATTGCCCATGCAGCATGTTCGCGAGAAGAACCAGAACCCCAGTTCTGACCACCGATAACAATTTCACGATGACCCTTTGAAGGAACTTCGTTGAATGGTTCCTGATTCATTACGAAGTCTGCAACTGGAGTGCCGTCAGCATTGTAACGGATATCGTGCATGAAAGCATCGCCATAGAACTTTGGATCACGAGTAGTGAACGCAAGGAAGCGTGCTGGGATTATATTGTCTGTATTGTTGTTGTCAATTGCAATTGGAATGCATGTTGACTGGATTATATCGAATTTTTCTTTAGCCATAATTGTTTGGGATAATCCGGATTGTCCGGAAATTCTGGGTGTTCCGGGATTAAAGTTTTCTTGGATCAGTGATTACACCTGTGATAGCAGAAGCTGCAACTACGAGTGGGCTTGCAAGGATAGTGCGTGCACCTGGACCTTGACGACCTACGAAGTTTCGGTTAGATGTAGAGATTGAGAGCTTGCCAGCAGGAACCTTGTCAGGGTTCATTGCGAGACATGAAGAACAAGATGGGAGACGGAGTTCGAAACCTGCCTCTTCAAGAATCTTGTCGATACCTTCATCGATAACCTGCTGACGAACGAGCCATGAACCTGGAACAATCCAAGCAACTACATTGTCTGCCTTCTTCTTACCCTTAACTACAGATGCAAATGCACGGAAGTCTTCGATACGACCATTAGTACAAGCACCGAGGAAACAGTAGTCGATTGGAGTGCCTTCAAGTTTCTGACCTGGTTCGAACTGCATATAGTCAAGCATTCCGAGGAACTGCTCCTTCTCTGCTTCTGACATGCCTTCAGTAGTTGGAATGCATTCGTCGATTGCAATACCTGCACCAGGGTTAGTACCATAAGTGATACGTGGGGCAATATCTTCTGCCTTGTAAGTTACTTCCTTGTCAAATACTGCATCATCATCAGTCTTGAGTTGCTTCCACTCTTCAATAGCCTTGTCCCAAGCCTCACCCTTTGGAGCATATTCACGACCCTTGAGATAAGCGAATGTAGTCTCGTCTGGAGCAATAAGACCAGCTCGTGACCCCATCTCGATTGAGAGGTTAGAGAGTGTGAGACGACCTTCCATAGACATGTTGCGAATAGCAGAACCTGCGTACTCAACTGCGTAACCTGTAGCACCAGAAGTGGTCATTTGAGCCATGATGTAAAGAGCTACGTCCTTAGCAGTAGTACCAGCAGGAAGTGTTCCTTCGATGTTGATACGCATAGTCTTTGGCTTAGACTGAAGGATACATTGAGAAGCGAGTACCTGAGCAACCTCAGATGTACCGATACCCATTGCGATAGCACCAACAGCACCGTGAGTAGAAGTATGAGAGTCACCACAAACGATAGTCATACCAGGAAGAGAAAGTGCCTTCTCTGGACCAACAACGTGGATGATACCATTGTCCTTTGTACCCATAGTAAAGTGCTTGATACCAAACTCTTCACAGTTTGCCTTAAGAGTTTCAACCTGCTTGCGACCGATTGGGTCGTCGATGTGCTCCTGCTGATCAGAAGGAGTATTGTGGTCAGGCATTGCGATAACGTGATCAGGACGGAATGCCTTGATTCCCTTATCGCGAAGAGTGTCGAATGCCTGAGGTGAAGTTACCTCATGAGCATACAAGCGGTCGATATATAATTGTGTAGGACCATCCTCTACGTTCTGAACCACGTGAGCGTCCCAGATTTTGTTAAATAATGTTTTACCCATTTCTTTATTTCTTAAATTTGTTGATACAGTCGATATAAGCCTCGACTGAAGCTGTTACAATGTCGGTGTTAGCACCGAAACCATAGTACACATGGCCGTTGTATTCTACCTGCATGTGAACCTTGCCAAGATCGTCAGAACCCTTCGAGATTGCTTGGATAGTGAATTCCTTGAGAGTCATCTGACGCTTGATGATAGTCTTGAGAGCATTGATTGCGGCATCTACAGGACCATTACCGCTTGATGCAGCCTCAAATTTCTCACCTGCAATATCAAGACCGATAGAAGCAACAGAACGAACTCCCTTACCAGTTGTAACTTGGAGGTAATCGAGTTTGATAGCCTTACCTTCAGAACGCTCAGCACCAGCAAGTACGAGAATATCATCATCAGTGAGTTCCTTCTTCTTGTCAGCAAGAGCAAGGAAGTCGGCATAAATCTTGTCGAGCTTCTCACCATCAACCTCAACACCATTGATGCTAAGACGATACTTGAGGGCAGCACGACCAGAACGAGCAGTAAGCACGATGCTTGCCTCCTCAATTCCCACATCCTTAGGGTTCATGATTTCGTAAGTCTCAGAGTTCTTGAGCACACCATCCTGATGAATACCAGAAGAGTGAGCAAACGCATTCTTACCTACGATTGCCTTGTTTGGCTGAACAGGCATATTCATCAAAGAACTTACCATACGAGAAGTTGGGTAAATCTTTGTTGTGTTGATATTTGTCTCAATGTTGTACTCAGGGTGAAGTTTGAAGATCATAGCAACCTCTTCGAGAGAAGTGTTACCAGCACGTTCACCGATACCATTGATAGTAACCTCAACCTGACGAGCACCACCAAGCACACCTGCAACGGTATTAGCAGTTGCCATACCGAGGTCGTTGTGACAGTGAGTTGAAAGAATTGACTTGCCTGCTGCAAAAGCATCTACATGCTCATAGAGGTAAGCTATCTTCTCCTGATATTCGTTTGGAACACGGAAACCAGTTGTGTCAGGAATATTACAAACTGTTGCACCAGCCTTAGTTACTGCATCGATGACACGAGCAAGATACT
>DCIW01000159.1 GCA_002317225.1 Prevotellaceae bacterium UBA1716
AGACCGACTTCAGTCTAACTCCAATCGATAAATATAAACCTGATAAAGCATATACTATTACCCTTCCTAAATCAACCAATTTCGAACTCGGATGTGGCCTCTCAATCGATATGCTCGAAACCACATCGCACGTTGTCGGCATTAATATAGACTACTATCACGCCTTCTCAAAAGTGATGTCAAACCGTTTCCTCCTTAGCAGTGTGTACCGCATATTGTTCTAAACAAAACCGACTCCCATTCGCAACAATAAGATGCAGATGGGAGTCGTTAGTTTATTGAGGCATGTAGTATTCTAATCAAACTGGTAACCGATAGTCAGCATTACACCTGATACTGTAGGGCGACCATCTCCACTTGTTGCCTTGGTGATAGGGTGGTTGTACTGCAATCCAACGACAACAGGGAAATCAAATGTCCAAGTCACACCGATTGGCACAGAAACCATAAATGTGTTTGCCTTCTCTACATTCCCCTGATAACTAGAATCGCCCAATGAACCTTGCAACTTCAGATTAGGTTGAACACCAGCATAAAAACCAAGGTTGTACAAATCAAGATGCACTAATAAAGGCATACCGAGATACGAAAACTCGTAACGCGACGGACTGCCCACAGACGTCTCGTACTGAGCTCTGCCACTGATAAAGAAATCATAACGTAGACCAGCCGATGCGCCAAAACGCGACCCCAATTGATACTTTAAGTCGGCACCAATAGTGGAGCACAGACAAGAACCAGCCTTAGGATTCATATCGTGGAATATCGACAAACCAGACCCCACACGAGGGATGATAGCGAACGAACCCGCATCCAGCGTCTGAGCGGATGCTGTAAGCGAAAACAACATGATGATTGCAGTCAAAATCTTCTTCATAATATGCGAAATTGTCGATTAATACTTTAATGAATGCAAAGATACAATAAATTATTATAACATTTGCTCTATTCATATAGTTTATATATGAAAAGAAGTTGTTTTTTTACAAAATGTGTGAGCAATTGCAATAAAAGTTGTATATTTGCATGCGATACAGTAATGTATTTCTGCAAAACGCTAATTAAAACTAATACTTACAATATTATCATGAAAAAGAAACTGCTTCTTTTGATGTGCTTAATGCTCGCAGGAATTGGTGGAGCATGGGCAGACACCGATCCTCAGACCTACGGCTGGACGAAGGTAACGTCAGCTACTCTGAGCACAGACAATTACTATCTCTTCGTGGATGCCGCTGGTCAATATGCCATGTCGCGTCCTTACACATTGGGTACGGCTAGACCTGTTTATCGCGAACTTGGCAATCCCACAATCGATGAATCGCAGGTGTGGACGGTTTCTGTCAGCAGTAACGTCGTTCAGCTGATTAGCATTTCAGACTCAAAGCGTTTCGATTCTGGTAATGCAGGATGGAACGACAGCATGAGTGATAGCGGTACAGACTACACCGTGGCAGCATTGAGCGATGGTAAGTTCTCGCTGAAGGCAAGCACTGGCTACGTTGGTCCGTGGAACAATGATGGCGCTGTAGCAAGCAGCGGTGAGGGTGTAGCAGTCAACAAATCTGAGTCTCAGGCTCCCGGCTTTTACATATACGCTATGTCCAAGACAGCTTTTGCCAAAGGATCTAATCTAACCTACCGCATAGCAAACCACAGCATTGAGCGTGGCAATATCGATGGCTGGACTAACTCGGGTACTGTTAGTCTTGGTTCTCTCAATACAAGTCCGGGCAACAACCCAAAGATTGGTGACTATTTCGTAGAGAAATGGGGCGCAAGCGGTTCTGTTGATTTCAACCAAACTCTCGCGAACATGCCTGCTGGTAAATACACCATTGGAGCGCGAGTACGCAACGAAGCAAGTGCTACAGTTTATGTTTATGCAAATAGTTCACAGACTGCTGTTACGCAGTCTTCAACTGCTGCCTACACCACAGACCTGCTGATGGAGAGTGCTGGTGATATCAAGTTTGGTATCAAGTGTGATAGCCATCCTGGTAACACTTGGCTTGCTGCCGACTATTTCACCATGACCTACTACGGTAATGGGGTAGAGCATTATGCCACTACTCAGGAAGGTGATGCTGCTGCCGACACATGGTACAAGAAGACTATCGAGGTGGCAGGAAAGTATAATCTTACCACCGATGGTACTGCTACTATCGTCTATACTCAGAACGGTGAGACAGAGCCAAGCAACATTACCACTTCTGCTTCAAGTGGTGACGAACTGACCCTCTCTGTTGGTACAATCTATTATAAGGCAAGTGCTGCAACTGCTCTCACTATTGCTCCTTCAAGTTATGAATACACTCTTGGTTCTGCTACTTCGGACAAGGCTTACATCCAACCTGGTCAGACAGTGACTGTTTCATACGCAAGTGCTGCTACTAATGATCCAAGTGTTTCTTTAGGTATTGCCACAGCTGGCATTCAGTTCAATGGTAACGACGTAACAGCCACAGCAACTACAAATGGCTTCACTTTCACCGTACCTGCAGACTTGGCTGTTGGTACTGACTATACTCTCAGCATTCCTGATGGTTGTGCAGCTTACGGAGCTAAGGCAAGCAGTGAGGCTCAGAACATCACGTTGAAGACCCCTGTAGCTCTCGATGGCAGATACTATCTGCAGAATGCATATAATGACAACAAGTACCTCAGTCGCGGTGGTGGCTATGGCACACAGGCAATCGTAGATGAATATGGTATTGCAGTTGTGCTTACAACAGATAGCGAAGGTAATACTGACATCAAGATGTTCGACAGTTGGTTGAACATCGGTTTTGATGGTTGGGTTTATACCGACACACAAGGCGACAATGTCCGCAAGTTCAAGATGTCTCTCACTAACGATGGTGGTATCAAGTTCCTCAACACCAACAACAGCAAGTATTTGGCTACCAATGGTGGCAAACTCGTTGCTGATGCCGTAGAGGGAGATAATCTCGAGGGCACTTCCAACGTATGGACATTGGAGAATGTGAATGACCATCGCGCTGTTGTTGTAGCTTACGATGACACACAGGCTGTGACTGCTGCTACACAGGCCGGATTGGATGTAGATGATTTGGGCATAGATGGTAAGGCGATGCTCAAGTACGCTCTTGCCGCAGATTATAATGGTTACCAGAGCAAGTCCATCGACATCACTGGTACTGGTGGCACTGTTAAGGAGAACTACCAGGGTGGTTCAAGCAGTGCCGAGAACAGCGAGCCTTTGGCTATCTTCGCAGAGGAGACTGTGAGCGGCTTGAAGCCTGGTCTCTATAAGCTTAGCGTCAATGCCTTCCAGCGTGCTACATGGCTGAACGATGTTATCGCTGCAGGTGGTGCTCGTGGCAAAGTGTATGTATATGCCAATGATGCCAAGACACAGTTAGCGTCTATCTCAGAGTATACTGCTATCGAGGCATATACAGGTGGCTGGAATCCTGATGCAGAGGTGGATGGTTTGCATTATCCTAACAACACCACAGCTGCCGGTACTGCTTTCGAGAATGGCGGTTATGTCAACGATGTCTTTGTTTACGTGCCTGCCGACGACGGTTCTACAACAGGTACACTCAAGTTCGGTATCAAGAACCCAACACGTCTTGGCAATGATGGCGAGCGTGGTGCATGGACCTGCTTCAACAACTTCACACTCACCTATTATTATAAGTATAGCTTAGATGACGCCTACGCCGACCTTGCTGATGCCCTCAAGGCTTACGAGCCTTGGACAGAATCAGAATCCCCAAATGATTATGTGGATCTATATGAATTTGAAAAGCAAGCTTGCGAAATGCACTTCTTCCAAACAGCACAAGAAGTAAAAGAGAATATTTATGAATTGCAGACAGGCTTCAAGACCTACGCATGGAACCATGCAAACATAGCGCATCCTTACGATGTTACTGCAGGCGTCATTTCGAATGCAGATATTGCACAAGGTAACGAAGATTGGCTTGGCTCTGGTCGTTCCACACAAAGCGTGACCTACTATGATGGCAAGACAAAGACCGTCTTCACCCAGAACCATGAGGCTGGTGCGGCTCGTTCGCAGGGCATCGTTATTCCTAACGCTGGTGCATACATCCTCCGCAGTTACGTGAAGGTGCCTGGCGACGGTTATGCTACTATCGACCTGAGCGGAACAAGCACCACAACCACTACTACCGGCAACGATGGTGGTGACCTTGGTCGCGGTTGGGTATACAACGACATCATGTTCTATACCGCTGAAGACAATACAGACAAGATTATCAGCATCGCTCTTTCCAATGAGAACAATAACCGTGTGGCTTACTTCGGAGAGATTCACCTGCTCTACGTCGGTCAGAACTGCGACTATGCGAAAAACGGCATCCACTACTACATGGGTAACTACACTGAGGCTCCAAGCTTCGTGCTGACAAACGAGGAGCCTGTGGTTGATGCTACCGGGGCAAGCGTCACTGGTGCAAGCGTGACACGTACCAATGCCAATGGTATTGTCTACTTAGCAAGTGGAAGCACAGCAGATGGCGGAAAGAACATCGTTATCGATGGTACTTGTGCAAACTTCACTTTGACCGATGGCTATCCTGTCAACATACCAACAGCCTTTACCGCTACTTCTGCTTCATACAACATGACAGCTATTGCAGGTGGTAAGTTCGGTACACTCGTTCTTCCTTATGCTGCAACTCTCCCTGCTGAGGGCAAGGCATACAAGCTCACTGGCGATGCCGTGATGGGCAATGAACTCACAGGTATTGAGACGAGTATCGAGGCGAACAAGCCTGTTCTCGTCACTAAGGCTGGTGCTTACACAGGTTCTAATGTAGAGGTTGCTGTAACAAATGCTGCTACGCTCTATACTAATGGCAACCTCACTGGTGTTTATCAAGCAACTACTGCCTCTGAGGGCATTTATGTTCTCCAAAACCACACAAGTGGTGAGGGCGTTGCATTCTACCTCGTCGGCAGCACTAAGCCTACAGTCAATCCTTTCCGTGCTTATATCTCTGCACAGAGCAATGGTGCTAAGGCTATCCATATCAACTTTGAGGACTGGTCAACTGGCATAGACTTTGTTGACAACGGACAACAGACAACGGACAATGGTCGCATCTTTGATCTTAGTGGTCGTCGCGTTCAAAATACAAAGAAAGGTATCTATATTATTAACGGTAAAAAAGTAGCAAAATGAAAAAGACATATATAAATCCAACAATGAGAGTTGCTCTTACTTATCAAGCGATGGAGATTCTCTCTGTGAGTGGCAATGTAAAAGACAAACTCGACCCTCCTTCACCGACAGATCCTACAGATGGTGAACCTATGTCGGCAAAAGGCGGTCGTGGATATTTCTGGAACAATGAAGAATAGTGTTTAACTTCGAAACGTAAACTAATGAAACTCAATAAACATATCTATTTGTTCGCCACAACTATTGCCCTCACTCTGTCAGGCTGTAGTGGCGACGAAAATCTACCTGCAAGTCCATCGAACAATGGCGACGGACAGGTGGAAAGCAACGATGCTTCACTCTTTAAGGGTGTCATTTCCGATGGTTTGGAACTTCTCGCTGCTGAAGGTTGCGACGGAGAGGATGCACTCCAAACACGTAGCACCATCAGCGATGGCCAGTTCTCTTCATGGAGCGAGAATGACATCGTCAGCATCAGTGACGGTACACTCAACTATCAGTATAAGCCAACAAATATCAATGGTGCATCATGCCAGTTTGAAGTGGTTGATGGTAAGAACCAGTTTGATAAGAACCTGACTGGTTCGGAGAACTTCTATGTCTTCTATCCAGCTACTGCAGTGACTGCATGGAATGGCTCTACTGTTAGTTCGATGGTGTATGCACAGCAGCTTTACACAGAGAATATCGACAATGGTGAGATGGGTGCTTATATGGCAACCAAGGCAACAATCAATGGGGGAGACCATGTTTCCTTCGAGTTTAAACATTGCTGCTCTGTCGTTGAAGTTAATCTCTCTACTCTTGGCGTGACTCCAAAGACTGTATCTATTAAATCTAACAATGGTGTAAGCATTGCAGGTAAGGTGAGCATGGACGTAGAAACAGGCAACATAACCGTGGCTAATAATGACGCTACTACTTATGCTCCTTCTACACAGAGTGATGTAATTACAATGAGTGAGATTGCAAGTGATGCAACAGTAGCTCGCTTCTACATCCTTCCTGTTCAACTCACAGGTGGTGTGACAGTAACTATTCAAGATACTGATGGCAATTATTACACTAAGTCTACATCAACCACTGTGGGCAATGAAAGAGAAGATGGTGTTACCCTCTCAGGTGTATCTAACGCTACAGTCTGCAAGCCTTATTATAAAAAGGTGAACTTCGGTACTGCCGTTTCTGCTACTCGCAAGGGACTCTGGATGACTACTATCCCTGGCAATACTTATTTCAGTATGGTCAGCACTCCTGGTGCGCATGATGCTTGTACATACGGTGTAACAAATGTTCTCTATACAACATCAGCAAAGTGCCAAGACTTAACACTTCAACAACAACTTGATGCTGGTGTTCGTGAGTTTGATTTGCGTCCACAATACAAAAGCAGTTCAACCATCACCGCTGATAATTTGACTATTTATCATGGTATCGCAAGCACAGGAGTCCTCTATAAAGATGCAATGGAAACCTTAGTAAACTTTATTAAGGATAACCCAACTGAAGCAATCTCTATTCTTATGTCTAAGGAAGACATAAGTATCGGGTCAGACAGATCTACTGAGATGTGGGATGCTATAAGATCCATTCATGCTGATTATACTGCTTACATGAAGCCATTCGACCATTCTTATTACACCATGGCTGATTTCCGTGGCAAGATTAGTTATGTCAATCGTACAGGTACCGTCATTGATAACACCACCAACAACATCACTAACTGGCCTGATAATGGAACCGTAACCGACTATTCTTGTGTTGTTAATCTTCATAATGCCAATGTTCAAGACAAGTACAACTCTAACGGCACAACTAAGCAGGATGCAGTGAAAGCAATGCTCGATATGTCATCAAGCAACACCAACTTCAAGAACCTACACTTCAACTACTGCAGCAGTGCCAATCAGCCTAAGACATACGCACAGAGCACTAACCCTGTCATCACCACTTATCTTGGCACTATCAATGGTCCTACAGGTTATCTCCTTGCCGACTTCATCGGTAGCAGCACAGCAGGTGGTAAGGCTCTCCTTACTGCTGTGGTCAACCAAAACTACAAGTATGTCTTCCAGAACCGCACTCGCGTGAAGGCTGCTGGAAGTACAGGCACTGGTGTTACAGTCAGCGGCGACGAATATGCTGACGAAGGTACAGTCTATGTGAAGAAACATTGATGAAACGCTACATACTAATTTCTCTACTCTATATGCTTGCATCGACAGTTTGTCGTGCAAGCATTTTCGGTGATGTCAACAGGGACGGAAAGGTCTCTATAGCTGATGTCACGCTGATGATCCGCATCTTGAATTACAAGACTACGACACCGCAGTTGTACGATTCCAACTTCGACTTAAATGCCGATAAGGTGGTCGACCAAGGTGACCTCGACACTCTCATCAGCATACTGTTAGGTATGCAACAGGAGGGTGACAGTCCTACTGCCATCGACCTCGGACTCTCCGTCAAGTGGGCAAGTTGTAATCTTGGTGCTTCCTCTCCTGAAGAGGTAGGCAACTACTATGCCTGGGGCGAACTATCACCTAAGGCTAACTATAGCGAAGCAAGTTATCTCTATTATTCCAATAGCCAATACACTAACATAGGCAGCAATATCTGTCATACACGCTACGATGCTGCCACTGCTGCATGGGGCGACGAATGGCAAATGCCTACTCTTATCGACATCAATCAGTTGCTCAACAAGTGCACTTGGACATCCACCACCCAAGGTGGGCAGAAGGGTTATCTCGTGACTGGTCCTAATGGCAACAGCATCTTCCTGCCTATGACTGGTTGCAAACAAGGCACGACCCTCCTCGATGCCGACGACCGACTCTACTACTGGTGTGGAATGTCCTCCTCATCCACATCCTCCTCTGCCTACTGCATCAACAACAGTGGCTACTCTGGTGCATGGACTGCCAACCGCACGTATGGCTTCCCTATTCGTGCGGTCAAGAGATAATAAATCAATATGCAACAAGACAAAAAGCAACCTACCCACCGCAAGCATAACCGTTTTCATGATTATCGTTCGCGTAGCATTTATCACTTTACGATGGTGGTAAGTGGTAGGGAGCCTGTGCTTGGTGCATTGGAAGGTGTGACGAAGAGCGGTGCCATAGTGCCTTATTATATAAAGAGGAATGAGGATGAAGATGCGAACGATCCTGTCGTGATGGCGCGAATGCAGTTGACTGCATTAGGCACAGCTGTGTCTCGTCAGATAGCGATGTTGCCCGAGCGTGCAAGGCAAAAAGGCTGCAAGGTGCGGATTCTTCAGAAGTGTGTGATGGATACGCACATCCACTTTGTGCTCTTCGTCGAGGAGGATATGAAAGAGAAGGTCGGAATGCTCATTCGCGGATTCAAGCAAGGGTGCAATAAGGCTCTGAGGGAGAGCTTAGCAATGGTGGGGGATGTGGCGAGGTTACAAACCTCACCTGCACAACAGGGAACCGAACAACAGGAAAATGCCCAACAGGGAACGGGGCAGCCTACAATAGCCTCCATGTTCCCCTCTTTCTCTGTCGTAAAAGGAGGCTTTCCAGGCCGAGATGCCCACCTCCGCGTTCTCATCCATAACCTCCCCGCCCATTCCCATCTCGTCACCTCTCCCCGCCTTCTCTACGACCATGCCCTCTTCGAAGACGATTTCGACGAAACCATCCTCATCAAACGTGGCCAACTCGACCGTATGATAAAATACGTCCACGACAACCCTTGGCGCAAATGGATTAAAATACACTACCGCAACCGCTTCCTTCCTACCCGAGGCATCACCATAGCGGGTCGCACATACGATGCCATCGGCAACCTCATGCTCCTTGCCCTTCTACGCTCCCAAGTTCATGTACGCAGCCACTTCACCGAACAGGAGCGACGCGACTACATGAACAACTGCATCATCAAGGCACGCCACAACTATGCCCTCGTATCCCCATTTGTCTCCCCCTACGAGAAGATGGTTCGTGATGTTGCCCTCGAAGAAGGTCACTCCATCATCCAACTCGTCGACAATGGTTTCAACGACTATACCTCCAGCCCAGGCGATCTCTACGACTACTGCATCAACAGCCAAGTCCTCCTTCTCGTCCCCTCCGATTTCCCGCATATCGACAAGAAAAAGACCATCAGCAGAAATGAATGCGTAATGCTAAATGGATTGGCGGGGGAAATAGTAGGGGAATAGGGTTGGGGGAAGATGTGTTTATATTCACAGTCTTATGTGAATACATACATAGAATATCGGGGAATATATTGAAAAAATATACTATTTTGGCAAATACTATGAAAAAGACTGCAAAAACTATGTTATTTGCATTGTTTTCCTTAATTTTGCATATAACATAGTAATCAAATTTTAATTAACTCATTAATTGCTATATGATTCAATTGACAAAGTCTGAGCTTATTACACTTAAACATCTTTATGATGGCGAACAAAAGAAAGACAAACCAGAAGGCATTTCAGATGCACAATTTTGTACTGCATTAGACTCGTTAAAAATAAAGGGAATGGTTAAGGCTATATTTGGGTCTGGACATGAAGTTGTCGCATGCCAAATAGAAAAGTCAGGTATTGCCGTAATAGACGATTTGAAAGACGAAGAAAAACGTATATTACGAGCGGTATTAAAGGAACATGAATTAACTCTTGATCAATATACTCTTCTCGTTAATACAAAGCAAGGTGGTAAGGTTATTCCTTTGCCAAATTATACTTCTGATCTTTTTCGTAAATTGGTCTTTAATCCTTTATATGGGAAAATGTTACTTATGCGTGATCCAAACGACCAGTATAAAACAACAGTGATTATTTCTAAAAATGGTGAACAGCTTATTGAAGAAATTGAAGATGAGGTTTATACAAGAATTTCTATGAATAATAGTAAAGTTTCAGATTTGGAATATAGTAATTTAAAGAATCAAATCTCATCATTGGAGTCTCAACTCGAAAACAGTGGTGAACGAATACAAGAATTAGAACAAAACGAGAAGAACGGTCGTACCTATCATTACGAAAAGAGTAGAGGATGTTACGATAAGTTAAAACTTTCATTGCGTGAACGAATTGTTATCGAATTAGCATTTTACAGAAAGATGGTCGGTAATAAAGATGCAGACATGTCTCTTGGTAGAAAGAGTTTAATAGGAAACAAAGAAACCGTTACTTCCTATCTCAACGAAATGAAGAATACAAACAAGAAACCATTAAGTGTTGAGGAGATAAAGCATATTAGATTTGTTTTAAGTATAGAGAACATTGACACATCATACGTTTTAGATTATCTTTCTCATTAATCATTTAGTAAATACAATGCACTTGGAGTATGCAAGAGCAATAATTTATCCGGCGACCCCTCGCCGGATTTTTTTTATACCTCGCCAGATAGTCAAATTTTAGGTTGGATTCTAAAAAAATATCTATAACTATTTAATAAATAAGGTTATACCTTTGTAACTTTGCATATCGAAAAATTCGATAGGTCTCTATCTGTTGGTGTACAACGACAGTTGAGATAACAGGCATGGAAGCGAAAAATAGAGCTATACTGAAGTGCCTACAATGCTCTAAAAACACAAACACAAATGAAAGATATTTCTATCTTCAAGAGTCTCGGAGACCGTAATCCTGCTAAGCAGCCGTTGGTCTACATTTATTCCGAGACAGTATCAACAACCAACAGCGTGTATCGCAAGACTGTAGGCAGTTTGCTTGCACGTCAGGCTGGTGACGTGCAGCGTGCTAAGGCTCTCAAGCAGAGCACGGGCGCGTTCACTCCAGCAGTAGTATGCGAAGGCGGTCATAACCAAAGTGACATTGTCGCTTTAACTCAGATGGTGAATGTGGACATCGACCATATTGGTGATGATGTTCTTCCTTCTATTATTAATAAGGTATGGGACGACCGTTACAATCGTTTCTCTTATCTTACTAATTCTCAGCATGGCATTCGTGTCATCTCTTCATGGGTTGCGGTAACTAAGGACGGAGAAGTGATTGGTGAGGACTACTTCGTGTGGGATTCTGATAAAGAGACTCAAGAGCAGTTCCTCAAGCGTGTGCTTCCTTATCATCGCGCTGCTTATGCAAAGGTGAATGAGTATTACAAGGGACTTACAGGTCTTGACTACGACCACCAGACTTCTGATGCAACCCGCCTTTCGTTCCTCAGCCATGATGCGTCTGCCAACTATAACGATGCGTCAGAATCCTTCGAGATTACCCCTGAGGACGTGGCAAAGTTCATCAACAAGGATAAGGCGCTTGTTCGCCACACCGACATGGGTAATGTGCGTATGGCTCGCACGCCAGGTCTCTCTTCTAAGGTGAATAATGTGTTCGATTTGGTTGAGCTTTGGGTGTCTCGCACTACTACCTACCAGCCTGGTTCCTTCAATCGTTATGTGATGAAGTGCGGTTACTTGCTTTGCGAGTTTGGAGTGCTTCAGAGCATTGCAGAGGAATGGGCAGTGGGCAACTTCAGCGACTACAATGCTAAGGACGTGCGTGCAATCATTCGTTCATGCTATGGTCACGCTAATTTTGGCACTAAAACTTTTATTAATTATTAATTAATATGGCAACATTTAATGAATACTTCATTGAGCAGCATCGCGAAGACAGTAACTTTGCTGCTAACATGGCAAATATCGAGGGCCAAAATGCCTCTTATAGCCATAAGTCTCCAAAAACTCCAGAATCTCCATTTGCGGATGGGGAGTCACCTACCTTCTCTGATAAGATACTGAAGAATATGTGTGGTTTCATACAGACAGCGGTGTCGCACATCAAGAAGCCACGCGACAAGTCTCAGTTGAGCAATCACTATGGACTTCTTGACATCTCTATTCTAACCATTCTTGCAGTATCTTCTGCAGCGTTCACAAAGGTTCGCTTCCTCTATCGTCGCACCTGGTATTACCCTACACTTATGATACTCGTCATTGCTATTGCTGGTATGGGAAAGGGTGTGATGGAAGGTATCTTCAAGCTTGTTGAGCCAATCAATGATTTGTTTTCGACAAGATATAAGGAGATGATGAAGGCTTACACTGATCAGCAGAATCTCCTTGCATCTATGTCAAAGGAGGATCGAAAGAACTATCGAGAAGAAATTCTTGAGAAACCTTCGCATCTGCTATTCCGCATCCCGACCGATTCCACCTATGCTGCTTTCATCAAGGCACTCTGCAACATGATGGGTATGGGTGCAGTTCTCGATACTGAGATTGACACTTTGGTTCATTCGTTTGCTCAAGACATGGGTGATTATTCTGTTCTAATCCGTAAGAATTTCAAGCATGAGTACCATGATTGGTATCGCAAGACGGAGGATGAGGTTGGAATAATTCCGGAACCAAAGTTTAGCATGGCTCTTTCTGGCACACTCGACCAGCTCAAAGCATTTGTCAATTCTGTTCAGAATGGCTTTTTCAGCCGAATCTTGTACTATTTTTATTCTGCACGACCAGTCTGGGTTGATGCTGAGAATGAGAACGATTGCGATGAGGATGACAAGAGTTTCTTTTCCAACCTTGGTAAGCAGCTCCTTCGAATCTTCCTCAAACTCGAAGCTCTACCCGAGCCAATACGATTCCGTTTGACAGACAAGCAGATTAAGAAGTTGAACACCACTTTCAACACTATCCATACCAACTATGTTTCCATAGAAGGTAATGAGATTCATGCTACAGTTGTTCGCCTTGCTGTTTGTTTACAACGCATTGCCTTGATGCTCACGGTACTTCGACTTCTTGATAAGGACGATGCCGAGATTGATGAGGCATTGAAAGGCGATCTGACTTGTTCGAACAAGGACTTTAATAGTGCGGTGATTATCATTCAGGTTCTCATGCAGCATGGGTCTGGTTATTATGAGATGTTGCAGAGACGTGAAGCGGAGGAGATTGATGATGAGGTTGCAGAACCAGCTGACTTTGGTCGTGAAGATGTGAACAAAGGGTTCGAATCATTGCCAACTAACCGAAAACTCACACGTGATGACATCATCAAGGCTATGACCGATGCTGGTGTTCCTTATAGCACTGCCGACAAGTATGTCATCAAGTTTGTCAAGTCACTTCGCTTGAAGAAGATTTGCCATGGCCAGTACCGCAAGTACACTGACGACGAATACTTGATTGTCAAGAAGTCGGCTACGCCAAAGAAACCTAAGACAAGCAAGAAGGAGCGCAAGACCAAATCATAGTTTCTGCACAGTAAGATTGTATATTAGAGTTTATCCACAGAAGCCATCACGACTTTTGTGGATTTTCTGGATATAATGGAGAAATATGGTTATTTGTGGTCGAAAGATAATCCTCTTTGGCTGTTCGCATACAGAAACACGTCCTAATGTATCAGCCAACACGACCTATTGTGTTGGTCAACACGTCCTTATGTGTGAGCTCACATAATAGGACGTATTTTCCTCCTACCTCTCCACCGACATAATCATATTAACCACCTGGTCATAGTTCTTCGTGCCGGAGGAGATGCGGTTGGACTTGAGGAACCAGTTGTAGAGCCTGGATTGGAGTTGGTCGAGGAGGGGGGAGCGTAGGGAGAGCCAGTGGTGGCGCTGGGTGGTGAGTTGGGAGATGGTGAGGGGATTGATGGTGGAGTGCCAATGGTTGTACTCGTCTTGGGAGAGGAGGGAGTAGGCGTTGCGGTTGATGTTGGGGAGTAGGTTGTAGTAGGCAGTGTAGCGGAGGAAAGGGGACGAGGAGAGGCGACAGGTGCGGTATGCCCAGTAGTTGGCTTCTGCCTCGTTGCTGATGCCGAGAAGGTGGGAGAGTTCGTGGGCATAGACGAAGGGATGCTGGAGAGGGAGGAGTTGGTGGTTGAGTTGGCTTTCGGCCATGAAAGGACCCATATAACCGAGTACACCTACAGAGGAATAGAGACGGTTGATGAGAACTGTCTTGGGATGCTGGAACGAGCGAGGGGTGCATAGTCCTGCAGAAGAAGGAAGGGTGCGGTAGATGGACTTGATTTCTTCTTCGTAGTCGGGTAGGGAGTCGGTGTTGGTGACGAGAGAGGAATAGTAGTTCAGACTGTCGGTGTAGTTGTTGAGAAATGCCACGAATGCTGCTTTTTCGAACTTGGATGGCGTGATGTCCATGCGAGTGTAGAAGTCGGCACGGTAGTAGTTGCATGCCCATCCGAGATAGAACCAAACGTATATCCATGCAGCACTTTCGGCAAAACGTACAAGTCTTGTCTTGAAGCCCTTACTCTTCCAGAAAGGGAAGATGGCGAGGAAGAGTACACCTCCCACTACGATAATCTCTTCGAGTGAGAACGGTACGACGGATGCTACGAGCGAGAGCACATAGGAGATGGTAGGGTAGAGCGTAGTTGCGTACCACTCTCCTGCATTGGGAATATATCTTATTGCTATTACCAAGAGGAGCAGTATCAGCATTGTTAATTGTCGCTTGTTCATTATGATTTTGTATTTTGTGCAAAGTTACGGATATTGATTCATATATCCAAGTATTTCGTACAAATATGATATAACTTTGGTCAATAATAAATTATACTAATACTATAAAAATAATTGCTTAAATGTTTGGTAATTAGGAAAATATTTCGTAACTTTGTAGTGTTAAAAGGAAGGGAAGTTGAGGTCTTGACGATACCGGTTTAGTCGGGATTGAAACGGAACTGAATGGCGACAGATGTTAGTATTTCTATTGTATTATTACTTAAAAAATGATTTTTCTATGGCATTAAATTATTCTTTGGTTCAGAGAGGAAATCCATCTGATCCTGCAGCAGCAAAGCGTGTGTACGCTCAGACACAGTATGAATCAATTGTTGAGTTGGACGAGTTTGCTAAGCATATAGCAGACCATGGTTCTGTTTACACTCGCGACATCGTCCAGGGTGTGATCACTAAGATGGTGGACTGTATGAAGGAACTCCTCATCGATGGTAAGCGTATCAAGCTTGGCGAACTCGGTACGTTCCAACTCAGTCTCAGAAGCATTGGCGCACGCACTGCAGACGACTTCTCTTTTGCTAACAACGTAAAGGTTGTGAAGCCAATTTGGGAACGCGGCAAGTTCTTCAGCAACTTCAAGGGTGAGACCGGACTCGAAGCTAAGCGTGTCCTCACTCGCAAAAAGACTGCTGAGCAGTTGGCAGGGACTACGAGCGCAAGCTAAAGCACGGTAATCAATTCTCAAAAAAAAAGAGCATCTACCATGGTTGTGTGGCAGATGCTTTTTTGTGTAGTATCGTATGATTATACAAGACTGTTGAGGTTGCGGTTGATCTCTTGTAACTCATCGCGTACATGCTTGAGACGTTCGATGACTTCGAGTCGCTTGCCTGTACCTTCCTTGTCGCGTCGGAGTGCTTCGCGAGCACCCTGTATGGTCATTCCCTTCTCCTTGATGAGATGGACCACCATACGCACCTGCTCGATATTCTCCTGTGTGTATTGGCGAATACCACGACCAGCCTTATTAGGTGTGATGTCCTGCGGAAACTCCTTCTCCCAATAGCGGAGAGCTGTTTCGTTGACATCGAGCATCTTTGCCACTTCGCTGATGGAGTAGTAAAGCTTGAGGTTCTTGTTCTTGTTGAGCATATTGTAATTTGGTTTTATTGGAGTCTGGTATTTTTATGTCAAGAATTTGTGAATTTATGAAGTTGCACGTAGTATACTTGAATTAATAAGAATAAGTGAAGAGACCCAAGGGTCTAGCCTGACGGTTGGGGGAGCGTATAGCTCCAAATTACCAATTCAGATAAATTCAAATTAAACAAATAAACCGGAAGGTTCACGAATTCACTAATTCTTGACAAAAAAAGTATTATTGGACACCAATTCTTATTATTCTGGAATATTCTTGAGGATTTCGACTACAAACTTGTAGAATGGTTCTACTGTGTCGATCTTGACTGCTTCGCTTGGAGTGTGAGGCGAAACCATAGTAGGACCGAAGCTTGCCATATCCATCTCTGGATACTTAGGAAGGATGATACCGCACTCAAGACCAGCGTGGCATGCAGAGATGAGAGGACGCTTGCCGAAGAGACCCTCGTACACGTTGCCCATGAGTTCTACAAGTTTGCTTGATGGGTTTGGTTGCCAACCACCATAACCGCCTTCGAGAGTGACACTCATACCTGCCATTGAGAAGCAAGATACGAGACCGTTGCAGAGATAAGTCTTCATTGAGTCGCATGATGAACGAGCAAGAAGGATGATTTCTGCCTTACCATCAGCGATGTTGATGATTGAGAGGTTTGAAGAAGTCTCAACGAGTTCAGGCATAGTAGGGCAGTAACGGAGTACACCGTCGTGAGCAGCCATAACAGCATTGATGATATTCTCCTGGATGTCGAGTGGGATTGCATGAGCAGGTGCTTCGTCGAGCTTGGTTGCGATAAGCTGAACACCATCCTTTTCGATGTCGTTGTATTCGGCAGCGAAAGTCTGCTGGCACTTATCTACTACCTCGAGGAACTTCTCTTCCATCATTGAAGGAACGAGTACAACTGCCTCGCCATCACGAGGGATAGCATTACGCATGTTGCCACCAGTCCAAGTGCAGAGACAAGCCATCTTTGTGTTTACTGTAGCGAAGAGCACGCGTGCCATGAGTTTGTTGGCATTAGCACGACCCTGATTGATTTCAAGACCAGAGTGACCACCATAGAGTCCCTTGATGTTGAGACGGTAAGT
>DCIW01000060.1 GCA_002317225.1 Prevotellaceae bacterium UBA1716
TCAAGAAGGCTGAGTAGTTACCATTACAACATTTTTTTATTAATTTCTGTTAAAAAATGAATTTAATCTGATGCAAGGTACTTGTTGAGCAAACCAAGAATCGAATCTTGATGCATTTCTGCTTGACACATCTCCAAATCAGTCAGATCAACAGTCGTTTCCTTTTTGCTTGTGTTAGTGAAAGTATTTACGATCTTACCGAATATTGATTCTGCAATAGAAGCCGTTTCGTGGCACACGTCCTCCATCTCATAGTAACACACATTAGAAGATGACATAGGCACTACCATTTCTTCTACCTCGAGTCTGGTTGGCAAATCATGATATGCCTTATCACGCATAGCATCAATCACATCAAAGGCGTGGTAAAAATCGGCTTTGATATACTCCCTAACTTCTTCTCGCTCATCATCTGAGCAAGTGCCATTAACATATTGTCTAATCTTAGCATTCATCATAAGTAAGGTGTTCAAAATTATTGTATTATACCTTTCTTTATTTCATCAGCAAGTTTCCTGACTTTCGACTTTACCCTTGAACGCATTACGCGAACATTATTATCCGTACAATCAAGCACGCGAGCTATCTCTTTTGTCATGTTCATATTGTCATAAAGAGAATAGAGATCATTGAAAAAGACATATCGCTCGGGTGCAGAAAATCGGAGATTGACCTGCTCGAACAGGATGATTGCAGTATTTATGTCCGACAAGCTATAACCATCAAACTTCTCATCATCACTTATGTTGTCTTTTATCTCCTCAAAATTTGGTTCGTTTGAGAGACGTTTGTTAAGGAAGCGAGTAAAGACGGTTGATATCCAATACGGGAAACTTTTTGTGTCCTTAATCGAAAGCAGCATCGTGTAAGTCAAATCAAGGCTTGTTGCAGTACGATTCGGATTGCCATCACGAAGGTAAAGGAAGAAATCCATCATAATATCATAACGGATTTCCTCATCCACACCTTTGCTGCATAATATTCCCATCAATTTAGGACGCATAACTACCATTATCAGATAATAGGCGGCGCCATCATCATGTTTGCAAGTGACAATGTGTATTAGTTCCTCAATAGAGGCTTTTTCGTAATCAATCATAAGTATGTAAGGCGATGATGTGGGAGTTATAAAATAAACTATGTGCAAAGATAATGAAAATATCTTTCATCTATCAACTAAAGTGGGAAATAGTGGAGAAATATGCTTAATAACACTTGTTCACAAGTGAAAAGGCCCTACCTTTAGCAAAGGTAAGGCTTTAGAAGGGTCAAATTGGGATTAGTTCTCAAACTGCGGATTGTCTTCTCCTTGATTTGGCGGACACGCTCGCGAGATATATTGAGCAGACATCCAATCTCTTCAAGAGTGTGCTGTTGTCCACCGATTCCAAAACTCATACAGATAATTGTGCGGTCACGAAGTGATAAAGTGTCGAGAACTTGGTTGATGTCCGTCTGCAACGACTCTTGCATCATACTGTTGTCAGTTGATGGGATGTCTGAATTCAAAGTGTCAAGAAGCGAAAAATCCTCACTAGGATTGATTGGAGCATCAACACTCACAGCTCTGCTTCCACCTGTAATGGCGATAAGTACCTTGTCTTCAGGCAAGTTAGTCATCTCGGCAATTTCGTCTGCTGAAGCTGCACGTTCATGTGTCTGTTCAAACTCGGCAATAGCCTTATTCACCTTACTAATGTTGTTGAGGTGATTAAGCGGTCTGCGAACAATATTGCCATGCTCGGCAAGAGCGAGCAGAATCTGCTGACGAATCCACCATACAGCGTAGGAAATGAACTTGAACCCGCGAGTCTCGTCGAAACGGTTGGCAGCAGTAATAAGTCCGATATTAGCTTCGTCTACAATGTCCATAAGGTCAAGTCCGCGGTTTTGATACTGCTTGGCAATACTGAATGCGAAACGAAGATTGGCACGTACCAACTTGTCGAGTGCACGTTCGTCCCCCTTGTGTATTCGTTCTGCGAGTTTGACTTCATCCTCAATTCCAATCATTGGCTCTTTGTTGACCATCTTGAGGTAAGCGTCAAGCGATTCAGTACGATTTGTGTAACTTTGTGCAATCTTTAATTCTTTCATAGGTAATCAATAGATTTTTTTGTTTATTAATTATATTACTCATCTCTTCGAAGCACTCATATTTTGCTAGTCTCTTGTTTGGTTTCGAAAGCATCCTAAAAACAAGTGCCTCTATATATATAGTTGAAAAAGTGACAAACTACCCCTAAAAATGGGTGTTTTAGGGGCAGTTTAAATAGGTTTAGACAACTTTTTTTGCAAAACTCTAAAATAAGCAACAATAAATAGGCAAAAATGTTTATGCACACATATCGGTGTTCGTTGTCGCTTTACAAAACTTACCATCAACAAACAAGAGTGTTTCGATACTGCCATCTATGTGTGTTATGCAGATTTTGTCTCCTTCAGACAAGTTAGGCAATTCAGTAGTTTTATCCTTAGTCTGAAGCGTGAACTGATCATCCGATATGATCTTTTCCGTTTTTACTATTTTACTTATTATATCCTTATACACACGATTTCTGACAGCAGGAGTGTCATACTCACTCCAGTTCATGTCGCAAATATATTGGGCAATAACATTCAGTGTCTTAATGCTAAGCGAACTATTACTTCTATTTTTAGCATACGCACGCATAAGGACTCCCTCGCTCACGAGATACTTGTTGTCATCCTTATTATTGAAGGAGAGCCAGTCGGTGAAGCCTAATGCTCTTGCAATATCATCCTGCAGCTCCACACTTGCCTTTCCAGCTATCACAGGTTTACCTGTTCCAAAGAAAATGCATTTTTCGAATGAATCTTTATCATTGAAACCGAAAGTATAATAAACATACTCTATATTTTTGATTTTGTTATATTTATTAGCACTGATATGAGTTAAGTATGACTTGACTATATTATATAGAGAACTCATCTTGATTGAACGGCGAACTTGTTTTTTTATAAATGAGTTATCGGCCCCTATTGTATATTTGAGTTCCTTAAAGTATTTCAACGACTCATTGATGGTCTCGAGAAATGAATGCAGTTCGTCCTCTGATTTGAATTTGCGATTGGGCTGGATTCTTTCAATATCCTCCATTGCACGTATACGAAGAAGGAAGAGAGTTTCTGGATCAAGAGAATAGTAAGAAGATTGGTGGCCGGGTTTGAAAGCAGTTGGTTCCATATTCGAAAAATAATATTTGGTTAGTAATTTGCTGTTGTCAATTGACACTGCAAAGTAAGGCAAAAGTTGTGGAATTCACAAGCCAAAATAAAAAACTAACCTTGCAAACGCATTGGAAATTGCATTTACAAGGCTTGTTTTAATTATAATTCAAATATGAAGCAAATTTACAAGGCATATCAATGTCACTAAGCACAAAGTGAGAAACCACTAACCTTACTACGCTGCTTATTTGACTTATTTGAAATTGCCTCCGAATTGCAGAAATCGCGAAGCTTCTTCAACGATGGCTCTGAACCGTAAAGTATGGCATCTACTGTCATTTTACGCGAGATATTCTCGATTTCACCACCCGAGAAGTCGAATTCGCGTGCAAGAGCTGAAGCATCTTTGTCCGAGAGACTTGGAATCAGTGCCTTCCAAATATTCACCTTCACCTGTATCTCAGGTTTTTTGAATTCCACCTTGTAGAGGAAACGGCGTTCGAATGCACTATCAAGATTAGAGGTGAGGTTGGTTGTAGCGATGAGGATGCCCTCGAGGTTCTCAAGTTCGTTTAGAATGATGTTCTGCATCGCATTGTCCATCTTTTCGACCGATGACTCCACATTCTCTGTTCTCTTGTTGATGATAGCATCTGCTTCGTTGAAGAGGAGGATTGGAGTGTGTTCACAGTTGCTGCAGAAATTGCGGTAGCGAGTGAAAATGGCCTTGATGTTCTTCTCTGATTCACCAACAAACTTGTCACGGAGTCCTGCAATGTTCACAATAAAGATGTCTCGACCAGTCTCACGTGCAAGTTGGAGCACAGTCTCAGTCTTTCCAGTGCCTGGAGCACCATAAAAGAGGCAAGTGAATCCCTTTCGCATACCATTTGCCTCGAGACGATTTTGTATTTCCTTCAAGTTCTTATCCTGAAGAAGGTCCGAAAGTCTACTGATATGCTCACCCTCCTCCTTATTATAATAAAGGGACTTGGCCTTGATGGTCTCACAGAGCAACAAACCTCTGCGTGGATCAACCTTAGGTTTTGAATCTTCGAACACATAATCCTTCAGCACAGTCTGCTTAGTCTTGTCTGTGAGTTCATACTCTCTCGACGACAAGAATCCCTCCTCACAAGTTTGGATGATGATACCCTCCTTGAGAAGTGAATGGTTGCCACGCTTGAATTGCGAGATGACACGACGAGCGTCGGAACTGTTGTCGAGATAGTGCGAAAGCTTGCTCTCATCCATTGCGTCGTTAAACTCTGTAGTTGTGTGGATGCATACGAGTAATGCGACTAAGTCATTCTCTTGAAGGTTGAGCTTGCGGATTTCCTTCACGAAATCAAGAGTCTTGTTGCCGTTGAAGAGTTCTTCGATGTCAAGCATAAAGTCATAGTAAGTGATATTACCATGATCACGCTTGTTCATGATATAACTGAAACGAGAAAGGAACTCGTCGAAGCTGAGGTTATCAATACTTGGGCGATTGTAAGCTTCATTCTTCTGATAGGAACTTATTGCCTCTCCGCGAACCACATAGTCGTCCTCACCGTGGTCGCATGGTATGCGATTGATGATACCCTTACGAACGAGTTGCTGAAGCTCGTCATCATGCATGATGAGAGTAATGCGGTGGCAGTTGAGGTAGTTGGCAAACTGTGTATAATCGAGTGGACGACCAGCATCGCAAAGCATACTGAGAAATACGTTTTGCATGTCAGTGAAGCCGAGACGCTCGTTGAGATAGTCGAGTGCAGGGCGAGCCTTGCGCATCGAAGGAGCACTGAAATCACTCTTGTGGAGGGATGTGAGAATCTTGTCCATAGCCTCGATGATAGTCTTAGGCTTGGATGGTTTACGTGTGATTCCCTTTCGCTTTGGCTCTTCGGTGTCGGTATATTCTGTCAACTTCTCATCGATGAGTTCGTCCAAAAGTTCGAGGTCAGTCTTCGTTGTGCTGCTTACTTTTCTTGTTGCCATAATGTCGTAATTTTTGAATTGTTATTAATTTTACAATGCAAAATTACGACATTAATAAATACTATATGTGATTTAGGGTGTTTAAGAGTATCTAAATGGATTTTTTTAGTGTGTCCAACAAATATAATCGACAAGAGGGTCGAAAATGGTCTCTGATGGGATAGTTATTTCATCGAGGAAGAAACGGCTCTTGGAATTGCCTCCGCTGAATGTTATCGAAGCATCACCAGTGACATTTGTTACAATTACTTCGTAAGTATTCCACTTGGCATTCTCGAGTTCGACAGACTGAACCGAAAGTGTGCAATTATTACCCTTAAGATAGAGGGTGAGGGCATCTCCTTCCCAAGCAGCAGCCTTGAAAGTGAGGATAAATGTCTTACCCTTCAAACCGATAATGTCAGGAGTGGTGGCAATTCCTTGCTTCGAACCTGTTCCGAGACGGATACAGCCATTGCCTCCGTAAGCTGTGGAGAGAGTCCAACCCTTATTGTCTGCATTTACACTACCCGAAGCAATACCACCGCTCCAACTGCCATCGTTCGCTCCTGTACCATCACAAGTGTCAAATGTTTCGGCAAAATAGAAGTCGCCTTCCACTTCGATTGGTTCATCCGGTTCTGTTGGAATGTCAGGATCGTCAGGATTTTCTGGTTCGGATGGATCGCTTGGAGTATAATTTCCGTAGCGGTCATCTCCATCTGCTGTAGTCATAGAGGTGTATGGGTCAAAGGCAACATCGATACTGTCTCCCCAAACATATTCTGCAAGGAAAGGATAATCGATGTAGAGGTTGCGATTGCCCTGAATTTTATAAATCTCGTTATTGCGTTGAACCTCGATATCAAGCACTTTGTCAGCTCGAACCCACTCAAGATATAGAGTGTAAGCCCATTCGCGGAGTGTAGGCCATTCGTTGTTTTCGAGTTGTTGTTTGCCTTGAGTACCGTCCCATGTGAAATTTTGGTATACTGTTGCCATATAGAAATATGAACGTGAGAAGTCTCCCTTCCATGTATCATTTGGCTCGCAAAGTTTGATATTCCCAAGACTACCGGCTGGACCCGATCCAACCTTCTCATAATCATCGAGGATATTAGGATTAGTCACCTTTCCCATTGGATAGTTGCTCTTCTTGCTATTGGCGTCAGTTTCCGAAGGGTAGAGGTTGAAGAGGTCTTTATAAGCATTGTTGGTCTGTCCGCCCCACCACGACTTAGGAAATGAATGTTCGATGTTCATTCCGCTGATGACAGTGTTGGAGTTGGCCGAAGCAAAATAGAACTTATGTGTGCTGTATCTGTTTACGCACTCATTAGTTCCTGCAATACGGTCTGTCTTGCTGAATCCTTCCCAAGTCTTACCCGCTCCCGAGCCGTAAGCAAGTGTTTTTGAGGGTTGGCATAGTAGGTAGATCGCTTTTTTAAGTTCTGCTTTCTTCTTTCCCTTGAGCGAACTTGCATACTGAATCAATTTCTCACGGTCGATAGCATGAACAGGAAGTGTGACACTTGCCACTACTATACACATTATTATATATATAAGATGTTTCTTCATAATCTAATGATTTGTTTCGTTTACATTTTGGATTGCAAATGTACTACTTTTTTTCAAATAAATACTAACGAATAGGAAATAATATAAGTTTTGTTTCAATAATGTCCTATTGTCATCCCTTAATCTTCATCAATAACATACCGACTGCAGTCCAGAAGAGTTCGCGAACTCGGCAGATAATTGAGATGAAGAGTCCCATCTCGTTAGTCATTCCCATCTGCGAGGTTGACATTGCAAAACCGCCCTCTCGTCCTCCCAGTTGTAACGGAAGGAAGAAAAGCAGATTGGCGAAAAGACTTGTGAACGCAAGTATAAGGAACGAATTAACAAAAGTGACAGGTGAGAGATAGAATGCCCACGTTGAAATACCTTCAATTGAAGAGAGTGGGGTGCAAATGAATATGATGAACATGATCTCAAGCGACTGCATCATTCTCCCGACGAACTCAATCGCATAACTGCACCAAAAGCTCTTCTTGTTCTGACCATGCAATTCGCTTATCTGTTCATCTATCTTACGCAAGTCTTCCTCGTGTTCTTTTGCATATTTGCTGCCCCATGATTTCAAGCCAGGAATATGACTCACCCACTTGATGAGTTTCATCACCATCCCGTTCTTATATCCCCTGCAAAAGAGATAAATACCTCCGCTGCAGAAGAGCGACATCAGAAACAGCAGAATACCAGTCACAACATCCATTGGCATCATGCCGAAGAACCACATCACAACGTATGTGACGATTGCTACCGCCCAAAAACTGAAATGGGCAAAGATGAACATCATCGCAAACAGTACGACCGATGATGTGGCACGCTGTACACCGACATACTCCTTGAGTTCCAATATTTTATATGGTTCGCCACCCGCAAGTCCTACTGGGGTCACATTGTTAAGTGCAAAAGCAGTAATAGTCCATTTGAGTAATCTCCAATACGACACATTCACCTGTCCGCTCCCTTGCAGAATGATTCGCCATGTCAAAGCGTTCATCATATAGAGTACGAACCACAGCACCAAAATAGCAACGAGCCAATAACCCGCCGTTTTGATGTATTCCCAAAGGTCGACAAATGAGACCTCAAATGTGAAACACATCACAACGATGGCTACCAGCCCGATGACGAAGAATATATTCTTAAAATTCACCTAAACGCCAAATTGTAAATTGTACATGGTAAATGGTACATGGTACATGCTAAATGGTACATGCCATTACATTTTCTTCATTGCTTGCTCAAGGTCAGCAATGATATCTTCCGCATTTTCGATACCTACCGAAAGACGTACCAAGTCTGGAGCCACACCTGCTTCACGTAGCTGCTCTTCAGAGAGTTGGCGGTGAGTATGAGATGCAGGATGGAGCACACAAGTGCGGGCATCTGCCACGTGAGTCACGATTGAGATAAAGTCGAGGTTATCCATGAAGCGGATAGCATCTTCACGACTGCCGTTCAAACCGAATGCTATTACACCGCAACTGCCATTTGGCATATACTTCTTACCGAGTTCGTAGTACTTGTTCGATGGAAGTCCACAATAATTTACCCATCCAACCTTTGGATTGTTCTCCAACCATTCTGCCACTTTCTGGGCATTAGCGCAATGCTGCTTCATACGGAGAGCGAGTGTCTCAAGGCCGAGATTGAGGAGGAAAGAGTTCTGTGGAGCCGGAATGCTACCAAGATCACGCATGAGTTGTACGACGAGTTTGGTAGTATATGCACCCTTGCCGAATGATTCTGTATATGTAAGTCCGTGGTACGACTCATCAGGACGAGTGAGGCCATGGAACTTTTCACCATATGCGTCCCAATCAAAATTACCCGAATCAACCACACAACCACCTACTTGTGTTGCATGTCCGTCCATATACTTTGTTGTGGAGTGAGTCACGATATCACAACCCCACTCAAATGGTCTACAGTTGATAGGTGTGGCAAAAGTATTATCCACAATGAGTGGCACACCATGCTTATGGGCCATATTTGCAAAACGTTCGATATCAAACACATTGCCTCCAGGATTGCTGATGGTCTCACCGAAGAAACACTTAGTGTTTGGACGGAAACATGCCTCAATCTTCTCATCATCCCACTCTGGGTCGATGAAAGTGCACTCGATGCCGAGCTTCTTCATTGTCACTCCAAAGAGGTTGAAAGTTCCACCATAGATATTGTTGCTGGTGATGAAGTGATCGCCCGCTTCGCAAATATTGAAAACAGCGTAGAAGTTGGCTGCCTGACCCGAACTTGTGAGCACTGCACCCACACCGCCTTCGAGTGCAGCAATCTTCTTTGCCACTGCATCGTTAGTTGGGTTGGCGAGACGAGTATAGAAATAGCCCTCATCCTTCAAGTCGAAAAGGCGTGCCATCTGGTCTGATGTCTCGTAACGGAATGTTGTACTCTGGTAGATAGGCAACTGCTGTGGTTCGCCCTTCTTTGCTTTCCATCCGCCATGAATACAGATGGTTTCAAGATTCTTTTTCATTGTTTTTTATGAAGTTTTTAGTTATATTCCGACTGCAAAGATACTCCTTTTTTATTTAATGGCAAGAGTCATTGCCCACATTTTTGATTTTGCAAAGGTAATTGTGTTCCTTTTATTTTGACTTTTGGGAAAAATGATGTATTTTTGCAAGAAATTTATACACTATATAATATGGGTAGAAACAAATTCTCACAAAGTGAGATAAAAACAATAGCGATGCTGCTGCATAAAAAGAACCTTGCCACTCGCTTTCAACAGAAAGAGATCCGTCACCAACTCCGCACAGAATTTGAGTTTAACATCTCCGACTTCAACGTACAGGGCAAGGCGTTCGGTGATGTCGAATTATACGAAGCCATCGACCGTGGTGCAATCAAGATTCTTGATGATGCTACCATCACTGATATGAAGGCAAAACGTGCCCGCGACAAAGCTCGTGATGCAGAACTCCAAGCACAGCAAACTCCACCAGCCGAAGGTGCCGATTGGCAGAAGGCAATGGAAGAGTGGGAGCAATGGGAAAAAAGTGCCCAACAATAGTTTCCATCTTATGATATCAGAACTTAAAATGTTCCGATATGGATTTGTATCATAACTAAAACTAACTAATTATAACTTAATATGAGAAAGCACTTTATATTGCTAATTTTGATTGCATTTATGCCCCTTCGGTCAATTGCTCAATCATTGTCTCCAGCACCGATGTTCAGCGACCATATGATACTTCAGCAAGGAGCAGAAATTCCCGTTTACGGCAAAGCGGCACCAAACGCAAAGGTCATAGTTACATTCAACAAAAAGTCGGTTAAAACAACTGCCGACTCCAATGGCGAATGGCAAGTGTTTCTTCCGAAACAGAAAGCGACATTCGAACCTAAAACATTAACCATCGCTTCTGGAAAAGCGACAATCACATATAATGATGTGGTTGTAGGCGAAGTGTGGGTTGCAGGTGGACAGTCCAATATGGCATATACAATGAAACTCAGTTCTGCACTCAAACCACCTGTGAATGGTGAAGACCTTTGTGCTTTAGAACTTCAAAAACCAGAAAACTCCAAGATTCGCGTTTTTAATTGTCAGCGTGACTCTAAAAAGGCACATTGGGATGTGGCCAACGGAGAGAGTCTTGCTGCTGCATCAGCACCAGGCTATTTCTGTGTCAAGCATCTCCAAGATTCGCTCAATGTGCCTGTAGGTATCATATCCAATGCTATCAATGGCACTCTTATCCAACAGTGGTTTGTTGATGGCGACTGCTACAATCGCAACGTGAAAGATTATGTCCCTTACGCTGTAAAGGGGTTCCTTTGGTATCAGGGAGAACAGAACTGCACCGCTTCTGATCGCGAATATGCCAGCAAGTTTGTACGTCTTACCACCGAATGGAGGAAGCAGTTTAACGGCAGGTCAACAGTTTCTAATGCCCAGCCATTCCTCACAGTCATGCTCGCCCCTTTCCGCTATTCATCGCAGAAGCACAGGGCAGGATATCTTGATGCAGATGAATTACCTAAGTTTAGACTACAGCAGATGCAATGCCTTGATAGCGTGACTAATACGGAGATTATCTTCACTCCCGAACTCGTAGATGATCAATACGACATTCATCCTTCGTACAAATGGGAGGTTGGTCGTCGTCTTGCTCTTCTTGCACTCAACAAGACTTACTCCCGCTCCTCTCTCGAATGGAGTGGTCCGCGAGCTGACAGCATTTCTGTTCTTTCTGTTGGCAAGGTTGATACCCTCTGCATCCACTTCGCCCATACAGCTTCTGGCATTATCAACCCTTCTGACGAAAAGCATTACAAATATGGTCCTTCCTACGAGTGGTTTGAGGTTGCTGGCTCCGATGGAATCTGGCATTCGGCTATCGCGGTATATTATAACAAGGAAAACGTGAAACTCTGGTGTCGTGATGTTCAGCATCCTATCTATGTTCGCTATCTCAACAATGAGTCAGCTGTGCCAACCATCAAGAATTCCCTCGGTTTCTATGCTTTCCCATTCGAGATGAAGGTCAACAGAAAGCATAAGCCAACCATCTTCTCAATTGGCGATTCCACTATGGCAAATAAGGGCGAAGGAACAGAGGAGGCAGGGTGGTGCCAGTTGCTCAACGAGCACCTTTCTGATGCCATAATCGTTGACAACCATGCACAGAACGGACGCTCTTCAAAGAGTTTCATCACCGAAGGGCGTTGGAAACGAGTTCTCGACCTCCTCCAGAAGGGCGATTATGTCTTCATACAGTTTGGACATAACGATGAAAAAGCAGACACAACCCGTCATACAGATGCTAATACATCCTTCAAGGACAACCTCCGTCGCTTCATAACCGAAGCCGAAGACAAGGGTGCACAGCCAGTCCTTTTCAACTCTATGGTTCGTCGCAAGTTCGATGAGAGCGGTAAACTCACCAATACTCATGGCGAATACATCAAAGCCCCATTTGAGGTAGCCGAGGAGATGGGAGTCCCATACGTTGATGCAGAAGAACTGTCCCGTACCCTTGTCGAATCTCTTGGTCCTGAGCAGAGTAAGTCTCTCTTCATGTGGTTTCCCCCAAAGAAACAGGACGATACCCACCTTAACCATACCGGTGCCCGCAAGATGTCCAAACTCTTTCTCGACGCTGCCGCCGAAGTTGTCCCGTCACTAAAAAAATATGTGAAATAACAAGACAGTCAGTTTTCGATTTACCATCCGGATGGCGATAACTGCCTGACTTGTCCCTCTTTGTTCACCTATGTGCTTACCATCTTCTGCTTCGGTCTTCGTTCCTTGACCTTGCACAAGCTGAGCACTGCACCCCAAACCTTCAGAATCAATACTTAATCGATTCAGAAGGTTCGTCCTAAGCAGGGGGTGTTGGAGGGGGGCTTATATCTAAAACTTTTGTCCATAACTTTTAAATGATTCGTTCAATTCATTTAAGTGTTTAGACCAAATCATTTAATAGTTTTAATCGATTGATAATTAAGTAGTTGACAAAATGTCATAGTGTTGATTATCAGGTAGTTAGGTGTTAGGGTGGGGATTCCTGGTGGGGTGTGAGTGGTGCGCGTTTTGACTGAATTGGTAGACACTCATCAACAAACATTTCATTGACCTCACGGAAATGCTTCTGCATCTGAGAAGTCATCCACTGACGTTCTTTGCTGAACATTTCCTGAATCTTCTGCCAGTCTTCATCAGCGACTCTAACTGAAACCTTCAACTTTGTTGGAGCATTCGCAAGGACATTATCAATATGCGTGTTGATGGAATCAACCTTACCGCTTATAGTATCAACGGCATTACCAAGGTCATTCTGAGCTGAATTATACTTTCGGATAGCAGACTCCAGTTGTAGAGTTGCATTGATCCAATTGTTGGTTGCCTTGTCAATGTTCTCACTCAACTGCCTGAGTTCAGGCGCACGGCTGACAACCTCGTCCTCGGCATCATGCTCCTCAATCTCTTCCAGGACTTCGCTCATCATGTCATCGAAGTCAGGTCTATCGTCTTCTTCGGGTATCTCTTTGATTTTATTTGTTCTAATTGCCATGTCGTATTGGGTTTTAATGACGTCCTCTTCTGCGTACCTATGGTGCTTGCTTGACAGGTGACAAAACCACTGCCCTAATTCAGGGCACCGGTTCGAACTAAAAAACAAGCAGTCTTCATTCGGGAATCAATGATGCCTGTTCACAGTGCTCCTCCACCCCCAAAATTTTCACAAAACATTTCTTGAACTATGTTTTGGGGAACAATTTGCCAAGTGAAATTCTCACTTTTAGATGGCAATACTTATTTTTAGGTATTGACCCCCAAAAAGTGAGTATGCGAATAATCACAATATGGTATGACCTGACAAGTTGTTAATGTTTGGATGGGATTGTTTCTGCTCAAATACTAATTTTTGCGTATTGTGTAAAATGCCAAAACTGCCTAACTTTGCATCGAAATTTGAAAATGCAAAGTATTATGACAAGAAAATTTACATTGTTTTTAGTTTTATTATTTACTACATTATTAATAAATGGGCAAGAAATTGATGGCATGACAGGTGCCACAAGTCACGCTGCCGATTCGGTTCGTACCAACAATAAGAAGGCAAATATCTTATCTCGTCTCACTCTCGGTGGATACGGTGAGGCTGTGATGACCAGAAATTTCTACAGCCAGAGTTTCAACCGATATAATGCTCCCGAACGATACCGTGACGACAAGAGTCATGGCCGATTCGACCTACCTCATGTTACATTCACAGTTGGCTATGATTTTGGCAAGGGTTGGACGATGGGTTCTGAAGTTGAATTTGAGCATGGCGGAACAGAAACCGCTGTTGAAATCGAAGCGGAAGAGTCTGGCGAATACGAAGCAGAGACCGAAAAGGGTGGCGAAGTGGCTCTTGAACAGTTTTGGATCAATAAAGAATTCCTAAAAGGCAAATTGAATATTAAGGCCGGTGAAATCATTGTACCAGTAGGATATAGCAATGCACATCACGAACCACTCAATTTCTTCACTTGCTACCGTCCAGAAGGTGAGTCAACCATTTTACCAAACACATGGCATCAGTTGGGCGTTTCGCTCTGGGGGCGTGTGAGCGACTGGCGTTATGAAGTGCAATTTCTTTCAGGCTTGAATTCGGAAAGTTTTACGGCAGAGAAATTTGTCCATCAGGGTGCAACAAGTCCTTACGAATTCAAGGTTGCCAACAATTACGCCGCTGCAATGCGAATAGACAATTACTCTGTCAAGGGATTGAGGATGGCAGTGAGTGGATATTATGGTTATACATTCCGCAACTCCATCAAGACTCCTGGAGCATCCTACGATGATGTAACTGGTGCGTTGGCAATAGCGGCTGCCGATTTCGAACTCAAGCGTTGGAATTGGATTGTGAGAGGAAGTGTGGATTATGCACATCTTTCTGATGCCGAACGAATTTCAGAATACAACAAGGCTAATTCCACTCACCATAAATATCAGGATGGCAATCCTTTCCACAACACGAATATCGGAAGCAATGCACTTTCATATAGCATCGAGGCGGGTTACGACTTCTTTTCACAGATTGAGAAAGTGCGTAACCGACAGCACATGTACCTTTTCGGCCGTTTCGAACATTACGACACGATGGCTTCTGGAGCATACAGGAGTCAGTACAGATACTGTGCTCCTTACCAATGCACTGTCGGCATCAACTATCATCCTATAAAGCAAGTTGTCGTAAAGGGTGAATACGCTTACCGCTACTTCAAGAATCCAAACAATCACGGACTGAATTCGGACAGCCCATTGTATGTTCAGCCTTACAACAACGAGCCAAGCATAAGCCTAAGTGTTGCATATCAAGGTTTCTTTTTGTAAATAATTTTGCATAAAGTGATTGTTAATATAAATTATAATAACGAAATGATATACAACTAATAATATATATTATTCTACATAATTTCTTTAATATAAAATATCAACAAAATATATCAAAACATGAAACAGATTAAGAATTTTTCAAAAGCCCTCATGATGGGTATTGTTATGTGCGGAGCCTTGGCTTCGTGTGAAAAGGAAAACGATGTTGACAGCTCGGTAGTGGCTGGTTCGCAGCAGGCACTTGATGCAGCATGCAGCCAGTGGAAAGTGGCTCGTGCTGATTGGGAAAATACAGAGGCATTCCTCTTTGGTGCTGCTGATGAGTATTCCATCGACCCACACACCGACACATGGCCAGTTGATCAAGCAGCTCTTGCAAATGTGCTTCGTGACAACTCGATCATGTCCGACATCGAAAACAAGGTTAAGCAACTCAACTCAGGTCTTCTCGGTTATCATGGCATTGAGTATGTACTTTTCCGTTCTGGCCAACCACGCGAAATCAGTCAGCTTACCCAACTCGAATACAATTATGTATGCGCTGTAGCTAAGGACCTCTATCAGGCAACATGCGTACTCCAGACCACTTGGGAAGGTGCTAAGAGTGGAACTCGTTATGATGAAACAATGAATTACCTCAAATCGCACAACACACTCGATGATGATGGTAATGTTACTGACGAAGGTCTCAGTTACAAGAACTTTGGTTCGAACTTCAAGAACACTCCTTCTGCCGACTACGAAAGCAATCTCGATGCAACAATCCAGATTATCGAAGGTGCTCGCGACATCATCAGCGAGGTGGCAGGTAGCAAGATTGGTCTTCCTTGGACAGGTGAGGATGATTCGTACATTGAGTCGCCTTATGCTTACAATTCGATTGTCGACTTCTACGATAACATAGTAAGTTGCAAAAACGCACTTTATGGAACGGTTGCAGCCACTCAGCCAAACGAGAGTTCACTCATCTATTTCTGCCTCAATGCCGGCAACAACACTCTCAAGTCGCAGGCACAGGCAGTACAGACAAAACTCGATGCAGCTCTCACTGCCATCAACAATATGAAGAAGCCTTTCGCTCTAAACTATAAGGATGCTTCGTCAAAGACTGCAATGGATGCTCTCGACGCTCTTGATGGTGCACTTGAAGAGATGGAAGAAACTCTCAAGTCGTACTCAGGTAATTCAACAGTCGAAAACCAGTGCAAGGTAATAAATGCCAATTATGTTGACAATGTTGTAGTAAAGACTTACACCTCACTTTGCGACAATGCTGAAAAGCTTTACAAAGCTATCGTGAATATTAAGAAATAAAATGTTACATATTAACTATAAAGAGTTTCTCACCCTCAATATCATATTTTGGAGGGTGAGAAAAACTTGTCTATCATCATGAACAAAAGAATTATTATTGGAGGTTTCGTTCTTGCAAGCCTCACATTGGCATCTTGTGCCGATGACAATCAAGATCCCCTCTCTTGGGAAATCGGTGACCCGACTCAAATCACCTATCCTGAAGATTATTACGCTGGTGGCCAACTCGGTACAACAACAAACAACTCTTCAACTGCCTACAAGCAACCTACTCTTGCAGTGGAGAGTGCGGGAATGATAACAGCCTTCAACGAAGGCGAATACCTCTTTGAAAAAGACTTCAACACAAATACATCAGGTGCATTCCATGGACTTGGCCCTGTGTATGTTCGTCCTGGCTGTCTCTATTGCCATCCAGGTTATGGTCATGGAGCACGTCAAAACACTTATGCTGCCAATCTTCAGCGAAATGGTTATCTGCTAGTAATCTACGATAAGCAGACAAATGCCTACATCCGTTCGGTTGCAGGTATGCCTCAGACCGGTGCAGTGAAGCCATTCAAGGCACCAATCGATGAGTCGCAAATCCAACTCGCATGGATGTCGTACTCTGATGAGTGGGGCAATAAGTTTGATGATGGCGAGACATATTCTCTCACATATCCTGAAGTAACAATCCCCGCATCAGCATATTACGCTCCTATAATGGTGCAACGCAATGGTGTTGATGTGGAGATTTCAGCATCTGAATGTGCTGACAATATCGGTATCCGACTCGAATCAACTATCGGTATTTATGGTACAGGACTTCTCGATGCCATCTCCGATGATGACATCACCAAGCAGTGGGAGTCAGAGTCGCCTTATGTCACTCTCAATCCTTCGTTGTGGGATCAGGCCGCAAACACATGGAAGAGCTACTACAGCAATTCCAAGCAGGGTGATGGCACTAAGTATGTGCGTCGTTACACTTATGCCATGTCTCGCGGTCCGGTTCTTGATGGACCTGGTGCAAACGCTATTTGGAACATCACCAACGTGACTCGTCGCGATCGCCCTTACCACTATCTCGACCTTGCAGGCAAATACTATGCAGAGAAGTCGTCTAAGGATCCTGAGGTGCAAGCAGGCTTTGCCGATTACATCAATCTCATCGACCCAACAAAGAGTCATCCCGAATGGCATACTGACAATGTAGAGAGCAATATAAAGACTTATCTCACAAGTCAGAAACTCGATGCGGAAATGACTGATACACAATATAAAAACCTTATGATATGGCATCGTGGACTTGCTGTACCTGCAGCACGCAACACCACCACCGAAGACTTTAAGGCAGGCAAGCAACTCTTCAGCGAAATCGGTTGTGCACAGTGCCACCGTCCATCATGGACCACAGGTGATGATGAAATTCACGATCCTAATCTCATGTTCTCCAACAATGATATGCCTCGCTATCCTCACCAGAAGATTTGGCCATACACCGACATGGTTCAGCACCGCCTCTTCATGAAGAACGATATCCGTACTGGTTGGTGTCGCACAACTCCTCTTTGGGGGCGTGGTTTGGCAAGCAAGTGTGGCTCGGGTACTGAACGTATGCACGACTGCCGTGCTCGCAACGTCATCGAAGCTATCATGTGGCATGGCTGCTCAAGCGAAGGTGCAAAGAGTGATGCCTACAATACAGTAAAGAAATTCCGCTCACTGTCAAAGAAGCAGCGTGACCAAATCGTATATTTCGTCGAATCTATCTAATATGTCCACTAAGCTCACCAAACTTTCCATACTTACCCTATACACACTACTCATTGTGTGTATGGGGTTTGCAACGATATTAGAGAAAACAACAGGAAGTCAGTCAGCCGAATCCATCTACCATTCGTGGTGGTTCATTGGATTGTGGACTGCCCTTATAGTCGTCTCGCTAATCTTTATTGTACATAAGAAAATGCACAAGCGACTTGCCGTACTCCTACTTCACCTTTCATTTGTCATCATCCTCATCGGTGCATTCATAACACACATAACTGCCGAAAGCGGTTCCATTCATCTTCGCACTTCCCAACCAATGTCTCATTTCACAAACGATGAAGGCAATATTCGCCAACTCCCTTTTTCAATGACAATGACCGACTTTACCATCCAAAACTATCCCGGAACAGATGCCGTGATGGACTATTGCTGCGAGATTGATGTTGTGGGGGAAGACAAGTCGGCAGGACATATGTCTGTATCGATGAATAATATCGGAAAGTTTGGCGGCTATCGATTCTATCAGTCATCATACGACTACGATTGTGAAGGTTCGCAACTTCTCGTGGCCTACGATCCATACGGAATAGCAGTAACATATATCGGTTATATTTGCTTATTCATCAGTCTTTTGTGGGCAATTGTTTCAAAGCAGTCACGCATTGCCCAACTCTATCGTCAGGCAACCAAACCACTCGTTTTGCTCCTTCTTCTCCTAACGGTTCCTTCACAGATTAATGCACAAGAAACAATCACTCCAATCAACAAGAAGATAGCAAACGAGTTTTCTCATGTGGCAGTTCTCTACAACGGACGCATCTGTCCGCTCAATACTGCTGCAAACGATTTCGTTACCAAACTCTGTGGCAAGAGTTCGTGGAACGGCTATTCTGCCAACGATATATTCGTGGGTTGGATGATTTACTACACTCAGTGGGAAACTCAAAAGATCATCAAAGTAAAGAGTGGCGATGTCCAACGTCTCTTAGGCATCAATGGCAAATGGGCATCAGTGAGCGATTTTTACACTTACGACCATACTTACAAACTCTCGGGCAAAGCCAACGACACATCACTTCCCGCATCAACACGCAAAGCCATTCGCGAGGTAGACGAGAAGTTGAACGTGGTTTCCATGTTCTACAACAGCGAAATGCTACACATCTTCCCGCTGAAGGTTGATGGAAAAATGGGATGGTACACACCTGGCAGCACCGAACTCCCTCTTGGCACTCCCGAGGCAGAGTTTCAGTTTATCAACCATGCCATGGATCATCTCACCCAAGCCATATTGGTTGATGACGCAGCCAGTGCCATCCAAATCATTAAGAAGATAAAGCTCTACCAAAAAGAGAAAGCGACTGACATAATGCCATCGCCCTCAACTCTCTCGCTCGAAGTGTTCTACAACACCATACAGCAAACCAATATCATTGTCTATCTCTTCCTCACGTTCAGCCTCATTCTCTGCATGTTATCCCTTGCAAAGGGTGGGGGAGGCAAACTTATGCGAATAGTGCATACCACTTTCATTATTAGTGCAATTCTCTGGCTCACACTCCTTCTCGCCCTTCGTTGGTGGGTAAGCGGACATGTGCCTATCAGCAATGGCTTTGAGACGATGCTCTTTATGGCTTGGGCAACACTCGCTATCACACTCTTCGTGATGAAGTCGCTTCCAGTCGTTATGGCATTAGGACCGGTCGTTTCTTCATTCTGCATGCTTGTCGCAACTATAGCACTCGATTCGCCTCAAATCACCAATCTCATGCCTGTACTGCAGTCACCGCTCCTTTCCATCCATGTGGCAGTAGTAATGATATCCTACGCACTCTTTGCAATGGTGACTCTCATCGCGGTGTATAGCCTCATTCTTCATCGCAATCAGCGTCTTGCCGAACTCGACAGGATGACAGCCCTCTCCTCCCTTCTCCTTTATCCTGCCGTTTCGCTTCTTGCCATCGGCATCTTCGTAGGAGCAGTTTGGGCCAACGTGTCATGGGGCACATATTGGTCGTGGGATCCTAAAGAGACTTGGGCACTCATCACTCTCATGATATATTCCATTCCTCTTCATCGTTCCTTCATGCCATCTTCGGCAGTCAAGCATCACCTGTACATTCTTATCGCTTTCCTTGCAGTCCTAATGACCTACTTCGGTGTCAACTACCTCCTTCCGGGCATGCACTCTTATGCTTGATTTTTCTCCATAACATCTATTGGATTAAATATTGATATTCCATTTCAACGCCTTCCCATATCTCTTCATCAATTGGATATGATTCTTTTCCTATGGTCTTAAATCCAACCGACTCATAGCAATGAAGTGCAGAGGGGTTGTTCAAGAAGACACCAAGTGAGATGTGAGTTGCATTGAGTTTTAGTTTCGCATATTCTATAGTTTGGAGGATAAGTTGTTTGCCATACCCTTTACCTCGAAGAGAGTCATCAACAATGATGAAGCCAAGTCTGACTTTTTGAGGTTGCTTAATATCTGGAACTCGTATCATGATATGCCCAATGATGTTGCCTTCTTCATCTTCTGCTGTTAGAGGATGGATGTTGTCGGCATCATATTGTTGGGTCATATCCTCTGGAGTGGCAGGATAATTTGGATAACGGTCCGCACTCCATTTTCTAAATTCGGACTTGTTCTTTGTCCAACTGAGTATGATTGAAGCATCATATTCCGTCCATTGTCGAAGCAAAAGTCTTTCTTTGCATAGCGAACGAGTTTGATTACTATCTGTTTCCATATCTAATATACATATTGATTTAACTTTTTCGCTTGCAAAGTTATGCATTTATTACAAAACAACAATGAGTTTCCTGCTTTATGAATGCAGTTGTAAAATACTTATACGCAATAACGTAAAAATATTTTACGTAACTACTCAGCTATATTGAA
>DCIW01000238.1 GCA_002317225.1 Prevotellaceae bacterium UBA1716
ATGGTTTCGCTGGCGAACTTGGTCATGTAATCATGGATCGTACTGAAAAGGGTCGTCCTTGTGGTTGTGGTCGTACTGGTTGTCTCGAAGCTTATTGCTCTGCAACAGGTGTTGCTCGTACTGCTCGCGAAATCCTTGCTACAACTGATCGTCCTTCTCTTCTCCGCAACAAGCCTGCAGAAGAAATCGAATCGCTCGACGTTTCGATTGCTGCCGGTAAGGGTGATGAAGTTGCAAACGAAATCTTCGAGTTCACAGGCAAGATGCTTGGTGAGGCTTGTGCCGACTTTGCTGCATTCTCATCTCCTGAAGCATTCATCTTCTTCGGTGGTCTTTGCAAGGCTGGTGACCTCATCATGAAACCAATCGAAAAGGCATACAACGAATCGGTTCTCAAGATTTTCCGTGGCAAGGCTAAGTTCCTCATCTCTGGTCTTATGAATGCCAATGCCGCAGTCCTCGGAGCATCAGCTCTCGGTTGGGAAGAGTAATCTCCCTCCTTTCAGCATCTCCCTCTCTGCCATCCCCCGTTCTCCGAGCTTCTCCTCGGAGCCTATTACTAACAGCCCCCGTTCTCCAAGAGTCATCTTGGAGCCCCCTCAAAACATAAGCCTCTTGGCAACCATCCCCGGTTCCCAAGAGGCTTCCCTTTTCTCCTTCCTCTCCTTCCCTCTTTCCCTGTCCAACCCTCTGATATTCCATCTCAGAGCCTATCCCCCTAATACTTCACAAAGAAATCATTCCACACTCCCATCATCGACTTCTCACTATACGACAACACTTCCGCTTTTCTCGTATAAGCCCTATATTCCTTCTTCCTTTCTGGTCTTATATGGTTCAGTATGTTCTTAGTCGTAGCCTCAAACAAATCACCCTTAAAATAATAATAGAATGTCGTAATCAAAGGCACAGGTTTCTTACTTGGCTCATCATTCACGCCAGCATCTGCCAATGCCGACATATATGTACTTGATCCGCCTTGCAAAATGTTTTGCGTCTTATTCAAATAATCTATGTACGCTTGGTCAACAGCCCTTTGGTCTACACGTTTTACCATAAATACACGTGCAATGCCACCTTCCAGTTCGCCTTCATAAATCATTTTTCCAAGTGTACTTGTTGAACCGACAGGCATATATACATCTCCATTTTCAAAGGTTACCTTCCTAATGTTTTCTGGCACTGCCTCCATCAGAGTCTCGCCATCTTTCGAAAACCATAAGGCATTCTTGCCTACATGCAGATTGCAAGGTAGAGAGGTCTCTTTCTTGTTGAAAATACCAGTCTCAACCTTAGCCACTCTAAAGTTCTTATACGCAAAAGGCCATACGCCAATTGGTTCCCAATCTTTATTATCGCTTTCTTTGTTGTCCTGAGCCAAAGAACAAACGGAAACAGCCATCATTATGATGACAGCTGTTCCTAATCTATTTAACCAATATTTCATAATTATCTATCGTAGAAGGAAAAATTACTTCACCTTGATAACCAAATACTTGCTCGAACTCCAGAACTTACTTGGATCAGTAATTCTCAAAGTGTATTCACCATTGCTGTCCTTCAAGAGCGAATAACTGCCAGCAGGATGATTTGTCATCACGTCAGCACTCTTTGATTCCAATGGGATGATAGTGGTCTTGCGGATATCAATCTTGATGAAGTCGTTCTTGTTGTACGAACCCTGAAGCACTTCGCCCTTTGAGAGAACACCAAATTCCTTCAGTTCCTTGCTTGTTCCGTACATATAGTAGGCAGTATTCAATTGCTGATCCTGATTCCTTGCAATCTGCTCAGTCTGTTCCTTTTGGGCTTTCACTTCTGCATTTTCCTGCTTGAGGCCTTCTACAGCATCATCGAGTTCAGCAATCTTAACATCCTTCTCTGCCAATTGGGCACGTAGGGTTTCGATTTCTTCAGTCTTCTCGTTTAGTTCCTTTTCAAACTTGGCGATTGCTTCCTTCAATTTTGTTGCATTCAAAGTGCTGCTATTCAACTTGTTCTGCAATTCGGCGATCTTTTCCTGATTCTCCTTGAGAGTCTCTTGGATAAACTGCATGTTCTCCTTGATATTCTCTGCAGCACTATTACCTTCGCCACTGGTTCTGAGCATATTTACACGTCCCTGAGCCTCATTGATCAAGTCAAATCCTTCCTGAATCTCATTGAATGTACCCATCAAGTCATCCAACTCCGAGTCTTTCTGCTCAATCACGTTTTGCAAGGAGTCCAAAGCGTAGCTGTCATCCTTACCATTCTTATTTGACTGTCCGCAACTTGCGAACAAAGCAGCACAAGCCGCCATCAATACAAACTTTTTCATATTCTACTTTTTGTTATTATCTAAATTATCTTGTTTCCATCTATCCAGCCACCGTTCTCCGAGCTTTTCCTCGGAGTCCTATCCGCCACTGTTCTCCGATCTTCTCCTCGGAGTCCTATCTGCCACTGTTCTCCGATCTTCTCCTCGGAGCCTTATCCGCCACCGTTCTCCGAGTTTCTCCTCGGAGCCCTATCATCCTCACCTATATTTATTCTTCTTCTTTCCCTTTCCCATTATCATCTCCATCACATCCGTCTCACGACCTTCGTCCTCCGTCCATCGTCCGTTGTCCGTTGTCCGTTGTCCGTTGTCCTCTTCCACTCGTCCTCCCAACACAATCACAATCTCGCCTCTTGCCTCTTTCTCCTTAAAGTGCTCCACGACCTCTTTCAAACTACCTCTCACATGCTCTTCATGCATCTTCGAGATCTCTCGTGCCACACTCACCTGTCGCTCCTCACCAAATATCTCAGCAAATTGCTCCAAAGTTTTCAGCAAACGATTAGGCGATTCATATATGATGCAAGTCCTACTTTCTTCCTTCAAAGCCTCAAGTCTTGTCATCCTGCCCTTCTTCTGAGGCAAAAATCCTTCAAAACAGAACTTTTCATTAGGCAGTCCGCTCGACACCAAAGCCGGCACGAAAGCAGTTGCCCCAGGCAATGTCTGCACCTCAATACCCGCCTTCACGCATTCTCTTACAAGGAAGAATCCTGGGTCGCTAATTCCCGGAGTACCCGCATCACTAATAAGTGCAATAGTCATACCGCCCTTCAATTTCTCAATCACACCAGCACTCGTCTCGTGTTCATTGAACTTATGATGCGACATCAACGGCTTCTTTATGTCAAAATGGTTAAGGAGAACTCCGCTTGTTCGCGTGTCCTCCGCCAAGATCATGTCCGCTTCCTTGAGCACTCTTATTGCCCTCATCGTCATGTCTTCCATATTGCCAACCGGTGTCGGTACGATATACAACATTGCCGTAAGATTTATGGGACCAAGCCCACATTCTTTTTATTCTTAATGCAAAAATAAGTATTATTTCTCATACCTCTCGCATATTTTACCCTAAAAACTCAAAAAATCATATATAATTAATGTTTTTTTACTCAATTTTCCCTAACTTTGACTCAAAATTCATAATAAGTAGTTGTACATACATATATCATTATGTTCAAGCAAACCATCACCTTCGACAGGTTCATCCGAATGTTGAGCGGCATTATTTTGGTTGCCCTCATCTATCTTTTGCT
>DCIW01000161.1:0-10720 GCA_002317225.1 Prevotellaceae bacterium UBA1716
AAGGTATCTTCTAAGATTGGTATCATCGAGAACCTTCTCGGTAAGGTTGACAAGCTCATCCTTTGTGGTGGTATGACTTACACATTCTCAAAGGCTCACGGTGGCGAAATCGGTGACTCTATCGTTGAGCTCGATAAGCTCGATGTAGCTCTTGGCGTTGAGAAGATGGCTAAGGAAAATGGTGTTGAACTCGTTCTCGGTACTGACTCTGTTTGCTGTACTGGTTATGACTTCAAGACATTCTCAGTTAAGGAAGGTGCTGAGATCAAGGTATTCCCATCAAACGCTATCGAAGCTGGTTGGGATGGTCTCGATGCTGGTCCAGAGTCTCGCGAAGCATTCAAGAACGCTATCAAGGGTGCTAAGACTATCCTTTGGAACGGTCCTGCAGGTTGCTTCGAGTGCGAAGACTTCACTCCAGGTTCACGTGCAGTTGGTGAGGCAGTTGCTGCTGCTACTGCTGAAGGTGCATTCTCACTCATCGGTGGTGGTGACTCTGTAGCTTGTGTCAACAAGTTCGGTCTCGCTGATCAGGTTTCTTACATCTCTACAGGTGGTGGTGCTCTCCTCGAGGCTATCGAAGGTAAGGTTCTCCCAGGTGTAGCTGCTGTTAAGGGCGAATAATTGGGAATTAATAATTCAAAATGCAAAATGCAAAATTAGGTTGCACTTTGTTCCTAAAAGAACTATCCGAACGGCCATTTTGAATTTTGAATTATGAATTACTAATTTAATACATAGGGCAACTTGTTTCGGCTCGAAGCAGGTTGCCTTTTTTCACAAAATACAGATTTTGATGAAGCAAATCGTTTCTCTTTTTCTCATTATCACTCTACTCTCTTTCTTCTCTTGCAACAAGAAGACTGATGTTGTCGCTGAAGAGGTAATCGACTCCACTGCCCTATCTATCGCAGTGCTACCTACTTACGATTGCATCCCATTCTACTATGCTGCAAAAGAAGGCATTTTCGATTCGCTCAATGTAAAAGTGCGACTCATCACTTTCAAGAGTTCGATGGATGCTGATACAGCATTTGTTAATGGTGAAGCATTGGGTACTATCACAGATATCGTGAAGTGTGCTCTTTGGAGAGGTCAAGGCGATTCTGTTAAGGTCGTTATGGCTATGGATCCAAATATCTCGCTTGTTACGGCCAATGCAGCCCGACTCTTCCAGACAAGCAGCATCAAGGAACGTATCATTGCCATCACTCGTCATTCGATACTTGACTTTACAACCGACAAGATTCTTGAATCGGTAAAGATGGCTTCGACCGATCTCAACAAACCACAAATCAACGACATCGTTCTCCGCACTCGCATGACTGACCAAAATCAGTATGATGGTGCATTACTTCCAGAGCCTTACACAACTGAGGCAACAAAACTTTACGGAGCAAAACTACTCACTACAAGCCAGCAACTTGGACTAAACTATATGGCAACTCTCGCCTTCAACGATAGCACTATCAAAACACGCAAAGACGAGATTTCAAAGGTCATCAAAGCTTATCAGATTGCTGTTGACCAACTTAACAAAAGACAACAATACCCTTTACAATATATCCCGAAGGAATCGACAATCGAAGTGTCAGACACTCTGTTTGAGTACATCCCAATCGCTTCGCCTTCGCTCCCTTCACATGCATTACTTAATAACGTAAATACATGGCTCGTAGGACGCAAACTCCTGAAGAGCACTACTACATACCAATCACTTATTGATTCCACATTCGTACGAAAATGAGTTCTGTAAAAATAAAAGAAGCCCTAAAGGGCAGTTATTTGTCACAAGCATTCACATTGCTCGAAAGTAGAATAAACGAAATTGGCAATTACGACCTGAAAAATGCACTCGATGAGGCTCTCACCACTTATCGGGCAATGCTTATGTATTTGCTACAGGGGTATCAAGATGCGGAAATCACAAACCGACGCAACGAACTCATCCGCACCTTATTTATAATAAATGACAGAGCTGACCGTCACGAACGATTGTTACAAGGCGATAAGCAATCACGATATGTTTCGACACAAAAATTTTACGCTTCATTATCTTTGTTCAATATTCAGCAACGACTTGAAGTGGAACTTTCAGACGAAGAACATGAGGAAGAACTCTGCAAACTCTTCAATTTCACTTGGACAAGCGATGTGTGGACAAAAGTGGATTACGAAATTGCGTCGAATATCATTTCTTCGGACGATATTATAACGACCGATAAGGCTGTTTTCATAAGTGCAATTACGCTCTCACTTATGGAAATGTTTGATGTTCGCAAACTCCATCTTCTTTTCGATGCATATCTCTCACCAGAAGGAATAATCAGCCAGAGAGCGATTGTAGGCATTATTCTTATTCTGAAGATTTACAATTCTCGCTTGACATGTTTCCCAGAAATTCAGGCACGAATAAGCATATATGCCGAAGACCCTCATTTCGTGAAGGAAGCATTCTCTACCCTTCTCATGCTCCAATTCTCATGCATCACCAATAAGATTACGGACAAGATGCAGAATGACATCATGCCTATGTTGCTCAAGGGAGACAGAAAGAAGCGATTGACTCCAGACGAAATCAAGGCACAGATGTCTGTCAACGGAGAAAATCCGGACTGGGTAGACAAGGAGATGCAGAAGAAAATACACGAAATATCTGACATGCAAATCGAAGGTGCTGATGTGTATTTCAGCACGTTCAGATACATGAAAGGCTATCATTTCTTCAACAAGATTCCACATTGGTTCTATCCTTTTAATGAGAAAAGTCATTTGCTTGGAACTATTGATGAAGCAACGTACAATTCATTAAGTAGTTTCATGAAGATGGTTATCAAGAACGATCTCTTCTGCGATAACGATGCTCATTCGTTCTTCTTCATGATGAAGAGTATCACTTCGATGGAACAAGATATGATAAAACGTCAAGTTGGAGAGCAAATCAGTAACGAAGAACTGGATATGCTCGCTAAAGATATCGCTAAGAAGACAAGGTCAAATCAAGCCATTCGACGCAACTATATTTTCGACTTATATCGTTTCTTCCATTGCTATCCTTTCTACAATCAATTTGATAATCCGTTCAAGATGAAGAAGAAAGTTGATGGTAAAGAAATGCCAGCAACATACTCTCCACTTGAAATAGGCACTCTGCAGCCTCTCACCACCGAACGTGATGAGATGCAGACTCTCGCAGAATTCTTCATGCGCAAGGAATTCTATTATGAGGCACTCGAAATGTATAAGATTATCGATCCAAAAGAAATAGAGGAAGAGGCAAACTCTGTGGCAGAAGGTTGGTTTCTGCCTGCAAAAGATGAATAAGGACAAAGCAGCATTAAAGAACTATTTGATTGCTGACAGACTTCTCCCCGATTCTCGTTGGACAATGTATCATATCGCTCAATTGGCATCCAAGCTTGGTCAATATCAGACTGCAATCGATTATTACAATATGCTTTTGCAACAAGATTCTGATAATTTGACGTATTTGGAAAACAAGGCTTTAGCACAAATCCAGATAAAGGACTACGAAGGTGCTTTGACTACATACTACAAACTCAATTATCTCAACGAGAACAATTCTGATTTCAATTATGGCATCATTCTCTGTTTGCTCCATACCGGTCAAACGGAGAAAGCATCCGAACTTGTTATAGATTGCATAAACAAAGGTAATGATAATTTGCGATTAAGAATCATCAATTCTTGGTTTATGTATAAAAGCGGTCAGATGGAAAGTGCATTCTATTGTATTCGCGAAGCAATGGCATTGTGTGATTTGGATGGTTCGAAAAACAAAGATTTCAAACGGCAGTATTATGATTGTGTGAAAGAGTTTGCCGAACTCGTAGGTATCGATCAAAATATCGCATATATGCTTCATGATTCTGTAATCCTCGATATCAGATAAACATTATCCATGCAACAAGGCACTCTATATCTTCAACGACTCCGCCAACTCCTTCAGATGGAATATGATAACGAGAAGGAGGAATTTCGTATTCAGACGGAAAAGATGGGTATCAAGCGAAAGGTTCATCGTGGACTTTGCTGGTATCCTGTCTCTGCTGGTCGCAGTTATTATAACTCGCTTAATCAACTTGTTGTTGAGATTACCAATGAGAATGATAGCGATGAGGAGATAGAACACAACTTTGAGTATGGGCGACCTGTCCAATTCTTCACGTGCCCCCCAGCCCCCCAAGGGGGTGAGAGGAATGGTAACGAAAAAAGTAACTCAAAAGTCCCCCTTGGGGGGATTAGGGGGCTTTTCGTTTCAACCGTATCGTATGTTGATGGAAATAAGATGGTAGTCACTCTGCCTTCGTCCCAAACTCTCATAGATTTACAAAACGCTGAAAATCTTGGCGTTCAACTCTTCTTTGACGAAACATCCTATAAGACCATGTTCCATGCAATGGATGATGTTATCAATGCAAAGAAGAATCGTCTTGCCGATCTTCGTGAGATATTCGGTGGACAACAAAAGATACAAAAGCATGTATTCTCTCCAATGCCTTTCCCATGGCTCAATAAGACACAGGAACAAGCAGTTAACGAAGTGCTTTGGGCAAAGGATGTTGCCATTGTGCATGGCCCTCCAGGAACAGGAAAGACTACCACTCTCGTTGAAGCAATCTACGAAACTCTTCGTCGCGAAACCCAAGTGATGGTTTGTGCCCAGAGCAATATGGCGGTTGATTGGATTAGTGAGAAGTTGGTTGATCATGGAATTAGTGTTCTCCGCATCGGTAATCCTACTCGTGTAAACGATAAGATGCTCTCGTTCACTTACGAACGAAAATTTGAATCTCATCCTGATTATCCCGAACTTTGGTCTATACGCAAGACCATTCGCGAAATTCGTGAACACCGTAAGAAAGGCGATAGCATTCATCAGAAGATTGCCCGACTTCGTGAACGTGCTGCAGAAATTGAGATGCGAATAAACGCAAGTCTTTTCGATGAGGCTCGTGTGGTTGCTTGCACTCTCGTTGGTTCAGCAAATAAAATTCTTGTTGGACAGAAATACTCCACATTATTTATAGATGAAGCAGCCCAAGCTCTCGAACCAGCTTGTTGGATTGCTATCCGTCGTGCTTCCCGAGTAGTGTTTGCTGGTGATCATCAGCAGTTGCCTCCTACCATCAAGTGTTTCGATGCAATGAAGCAGGGACTCGGAAAGACTCTCATGGAACGAATTGTGGAGAACCAACCCGAAGCGGTCAGTCTCTTGAAAGTCCAATATCGTATGAACGATGAGATTATGAAGTTCTCATCCGATTGGTTCTATCATGGGCAAGTGGAATCGGACAAGAGTGTTCAGCACAGAGGAATTCTCGATTATGACCATCCGATGCTTTGGATTTCGACAAGCGAAGATCTCGAAGCAAAGGAAGAGTTCATCGGTGAGAATCATGGTCGTATCAATAAGCCCGAAGCAGAATTGACGGTAAATACTCTCAAGGAATACATCGAAAAGATTGGTATGAAGAGGTATATAGATGAACGACTCGATGTTGGTATCATCTCGCCTTATCGTGTGCAAACCCAATACATCCGTTCACTCATCAAGAAAGATGCATTCTTCCGACCAATCCGTAATACTATCAGTATCAATACTGTTGATGGTTTTCAGGGGCAGGAACGTGATATCATCATGATTTCGCTTGTTAGAAGCAACGACAAGGGTCAAATCGGTTTCCTTGGCGATCTCCGTCGTATGAACGTGGCAATTACCCGTGCCCGAATGAAGCTTATCATCATTGGTAATGCTGATACGTTATCACATCATCCATTCTATAAGAAACTGTACGAATATGTCCAATCCTTGGTTCAAGTTTAAGCAGTTCATCGTACATCAAGACAAATGTGCGATGAAGGTGGGCACTGATGCTGTTCTCCTTGGTGCTTGGTGCGATGTCGAAAACAAAAAGAATGCTCTCGACATCGGCACAGGAACAGGCATACTTGCACTTATGATTGCTCAACGAAATGCCTCTCTCAACATCCTCGGCATCGACATAGACCCATCTGCCATCCAACAAGCAACCGCCAACGTAACCCAATCCCCCTTCTCCCACCAAATTACCATCCTCCAAGCCGATATCACCCACACTGACATTTCCGATCTCGGCCCCTCCCCCCTCTTCGACCTCATAATCTCCAATCCCCCCTTCTACGATGAAAAGGTCTTCTGCCCCAACGACCAACGTAACAATGCTCGTCACACCTCCTCCCTCGACTTTGACGACCTAATCTCAAAAGCCTCTTCGCTATTACATCACGATGGCACTTTCTCAGTCATAATCCCAACCAACGCTATCCAAAACTTCATATCCATCTGTTCAATCCACAACCTCTATCTGCATCGTCGCACAGACATCTTCACCACTCCCACGAAAATGCCTAAACGCACCATGCTTGAGTTCACAAAAACAAACCAACCCACAACAAACGAAAATCTCTACATGCGGAATGAAGACAATTCATTTTCAGCAGAATACATAAAACTCACTAAAGACTTCTATTTATAAATCACTAAAGATTTCTATCAACAATGACATACCAAGAAACCATCCAATATCTTTTCAATTCAGCCCCACTCTTCCAAAATGTAGGAGCAGGTGCTTACAAGGAAGGTCTTTCAACTACTCACATTCTTGATGAGCATTTCGGTCATCCACACACCAGGTTCAAGTCCATCCATGTTGCCGGAACAAACGGTAAAGGTTCCACTTCGCACACCCTTGCTGCAATTCTTCAAGATGCGGGTCTTAAAGTTGGACTTTTCACATCCCCTCACCTTGTTGATTTTCGCGAACGAATCCGTATCAATGGTGAGATGATACCCGAAAAATACATCATCGACTTTGTCGAGAACTATCGTTCTTTCTTCGAACCACTTTATCCTTCATTCTTCGAACTTACAACCGCCATTGCATTCAAGTATTTTGCCGAAGAAGACATTGATGTGGCAGTTGTCGAAGTTGGTCTCGGTGGTCGTATGGACTGTACCAACATCATCACTCCAGAGGTTTCGGTAATAACCAATATTTCCTTCGATCATGTCATGTTCCTTGGCGACACACTCGCAAAGATCGCAGGAGAAAAGGCGGGAATCATAAAGAAAGATATCCCTGTGGTTATTGGCGAATACAACGAAGAAACTCGTCCTGTATTCGAACAAAAGGCCGATGAAATGGACGCTCCAATGTGTTTTGCCGAGGATGAAGGCATCATTTCGTCTTACGAATTTTGCAATGATGGTGGCATAGATTACGAAACTGCCTTCGGTCATATCCACGGAGAGTTAGGTGGAGCATGCCAAGTGAAGAATGCGGCAACCATCCTTTGCGCCATCGGCATTTTCCGCCACAAGACTGATTACATAATCACAGATGAGAATATTCGTAATGGTTTTGCCAATGTTTGTGAGACTACTGGTCTCATGGGACGTTGGCAGACATTGAACAAGATACCTAAAGTTGTATGCGACACCGGTCATAACATCGGCGGATTCGAATATATCTCCCAGCAACTCCAATCGCAAAATTGCACAACCCTCCGCATCGTAATGGGTATGGTGAACGATAAGGACATCAACGGTGTTCTGTCCATGCTTCCTAAAAATGCGACATATTATTTCACCCAAGCATCAGTCAAAAGAGCCCTCGATCATACCGAGGTAAAACGCCTTGCCGCCATTCACCAACTCTATGGGGAGTCGTATCCAACGGTCATCGAAGCATACAAAAAAGCACTCTCGGATGCTGCCGAAGATGATTTCATATATGTCGGTGGTAGCAGTTTTGTGGTCGCTGACTTGTTAACATCTCTAAAAAATGGCGAAAAATGAAAAATTCTTCGTCAAATATTCTTTTAGTTAAAATAAAATTGTTACATTTGCATTTGGTATTCTATACCTAATCTAAACTATTGTTTATATATACTAATACATATTTATATCATGAGCACAATTCAGCCAAAGCTCTCAGGCTTGAAGCCTGAAAATTTCCAGAAAGTGATTAATGGAAAGAAGACAGACCTCTACACTCTCGTGAATGCAGACGGTTATGAAGTATCAATCTGCAACTATGGTGGCGCTATCCCAGCAATCATGGTTCCTAACAAGGATGGTAAGGTAGAAAACGTCATCCAGGGTTTTGATAACCTTGATGAGTATCTCAAGGGCAACGAGCCTTATCTCTCTACTCTCATCGGCCGTTGGGGCAACCGTATTTGTGATGGTAAGTTCCAACTTAATGGTAAGGAATATAAGCTTGCTATCAACAATGGCAAGAATCACCTTCACGGAGGTCCTACAGGTCTTCATGCACAGGTTTGGGAAGCTTACCAGACAGGCGAGCAGAACCTCACTCTCAACTGCATCCTTCCTTATGGTCACGAAGGTTTCTCTGGCGAAGTAAAGATCGCTGTTGAGTTCACTTGGACAGACGATTGCGAACTTATCCTTGAGTACATGGCAACTACTAATAAGAAGACCATCATCAACCTCACTCATCACGCATTCTTCTCAATCCAGGGTATCGGCAATCCAACTGCTACTGTACTCGATCAGGAACTTGAAATGAACTGCGACTTCTACGTTCCAACAGACGACACTTCAATTCCAACAGGTGAAATCCTCAAGGTAGAAGGCACTCCATTCGATTTCCGTACTCCTCACACTATCGGTGAACGTATCGATGCTGACGATGAGCAGATCAAGTTCGGTCAGGGTTACGACCACAACTACATCTGTAATAAGAACGAAGTTGGTGAACTCTCAAAGGTTGTCACACTCTACTGCCCTACTTCAGGACGTGTTCTCGAAGCTTGGACTACAGAACCAGGTATGCAGCTTTACACAGGCAACTTCCTTTCAGACTTCCAAATCCAGAACGGCAACCGTTCACAGCGTCGTTCGGCAGTTTGCTTCGAAGCTCAGCACTTCCCAGACTCTCCAAACCGTCCATACTTCCCATCAACAGTTCTCAAGCCAGGTGAGAAGTACAATCAGAAGACTATTTATAAGTTCTCAGTGAAATAATTAATAATTCAAAATTCAGAATTCAAAATTGGGTTGCACAGTCTTCCCATTTTGGATTTTGAATTTTGCATCTTTAATTAAAATAGTAAACACTATTCACCTAATCTTTCACTTTGAATTTTGAATTTTGAATTTAACTATTTTTATTAACCTTATAATACATTTACAATTATGAAATTGAAAATTGACGACGTACGCAGTCGTTTCATCAAGCATCTCGGTGGTGAACCAGGTTCAGTATATGCTTCACCAGGTCGTATCAACCTTATCGGTGAGCACACAGACTACAATGGTGGTTTCGTATTCCCAGGTGCTGTTGAGCAGGGAATGATTGCTGAAGTTCGTCCAAATGGTACTCGTACTATCAAGGCTTACTCTATCGACCTCAAGGACTATGATGAATTCTCTCTCGATGATCCAGCAGGTCCAAAGGCAAGCCACTTCCGCTATATTTATGGTATCGCTAAGGAAATGGAAAAGCTTGGCGTTCCTGTAATGGGCTTCGATACTGCATTTGCTGGTGATGTTCCACTTGGTGCTGGTATGTCTTCTTCTGCTGCACTTGAATCTTGCTATGCAGTAGCAATCAACGACTTATTCGGTGACAATAAGATTGGTCCTATGGAGCGTGCTAAGGCAGGTCAGGCTACTGAGCACATCTACCTCGGTCTCAATTGTGGTATCATGGACCAGTTCGCTTCTTGTCATGGTAAGAAGGGCAACCTCATGCGTCTCGACTGCCGCAGTGGTGAATTCGAATATTTCCCATGGAACCCACAGGGTTACAAGCTCGTTCTCGTTAACTCTTGCGTAAAGCACGCACTCGTTGGTTCTCCATACAATGATCGTCGCAACTCATGTGAGCGTGTTGCTAAGGCTTGTGCTGCTAAGCACCCAGAGGCAAACATCGAAACTCTCCGCGAATGTACTTGGGAGATGCTCGAAGAAGTTAAGGCAGAATGTTCTGAAGAGGACATCAAGCGTGCTACATTCGTACTTGGCGAAAAGGACCGTGTACTCGCAGTTTGTGATGCTCTCGAAAGGGGTGACTACGAAACTGTAGGTCAGAAGATGTATGAGACTCACCAGGGTCTTTCAGTTGACTACGAAGTATCTTGCGAAGAACTCGACTTCCTCAACGACGTTGCAAAGGAATGCTCAGTAACTGGTTCTCGTATCATGGGTGGTGGTTTCGGTGGTTGTACAATCAACCTCGTTGCTGATGAGCTTTACGACAACTTCTGCAAGGTAGTAGTTGAGAAGTTCGAAGCTAAGTATGGCAAGAAGCCAATCATCATTCCTGTAGTTATCGGTGATGGTTCTCGTAAGCTCGCATAATCAACCACTTACATTTAGTTTATTAAAGAAAAACTATAACTAACTTTCAGATGGGCTCAAGACCAAAAAACCTTGAGCCCTCTTTCACTAAAATCAAACAAACATCTTTATGTCTCAAAAAAACTCTAACATGGTTGCGGTAGTTACCATGTGTTTCATCTTCGCGATGATTTCATTCGTGACAAACATGGGTGCTCCATTCGGCAACATCTGGGGCTTCACATACCCATGGGCTGGTATGATGGGTAACATGATGAACTTTGCCGCTTACCTCTTCATGGGTATTCCTGCAGGTAACATGCTTGTCAAGTATGGCTACAAGAAGAC
>DCIW01000161.1:10789-24353 GCA_002317225.1 Prevotellaceae bacterium UBA1716
TTTGGTGCTGATATCAAGGCATTCGAATATGACGGACAGGTTGTTGCTCTCAACCTTATCATTTATCTCCTTGGTGCATTCATCTGCGGTTTCTGTGTTTGTATGCTTAACACAGTAGTTAACCCAATGCTCAACATCCTCGGTGGTGGTGGTAACAAGGGTAACCAGTACATCCAGATTGGTGGTACACTCAACTCACTCACAGGTACTCTTACTCCTCTTCTCACAGGTATGCTCGTTGGTACTCTTACTAAGGACACTACCATGAGTGCTGTTTCTCCACTCCTCTTCGTAGGTATGGCAGTATTCACTATCTCATTCTTCATCATCTCTCGCGTTGAGATTCCTGAGCCACAGGCAGAAGTAGAAGAGAAGGTCGGCATCATGTCGCCACTCAAGTTCCGCCACACAGTTCTTGGTGTCATCGCCATCTTCTTCTATGTAGGTGTAGAGATCGGTATTCCTGCAGAGCTCAACTTCTTCATTTCTAACTTGAAGGATGGTAATGGTAACATCATCGAAGGTGCTTCTACTGTTGGTGGTTCATTTGCAGCAGCATACTGGTTCATGATGCTTTGTGGTCGTTTCGCTTCTACAATCATCTCTGGTAAGGTATCTACAAAGATGCAGTTGACAGTAGTTTCAAGCGTTGCTTTGGCACTTCTCATCATTGCAATATTCATGCCAAACGATTTCACAACTGAGTTCAGCGGTATTCCAGTTCCAGTTAAGTGTTTCTTCATCGCAGCATGTGGTCTTTGCACATCAATCATGTGGGGTGGTATCTTCAACCTCGCAGTCGAAGGTCTTGGCAAGTACACAGCTCCAGCATCAGGTCTCTTCATGACAATGGTAGTTGGTGGTGGTATCATGCCGCTCATCCAGCGTCAGGTATCCCTCAACATCGACCCAATCACATCTTACTGGGTTATCATCGCCATGGTTGGTTACATCCTCTACTACGCCCTCATCGGTTGCAAGAATGTAAACACAGACATCAAGGTTGACTAATCATCGATTAACAACATAACAACAAGTGCTGATAGGTTTTCGAACTTATCAGCACTTTTTTATATACAATTACGTCTTATTAAGAGTTATAGATTTTTGTTATTCCTTAATTCCTGTGGTGATTTGCCTCCACTATGCCTACGGACGAAAGTGCCGAAATGACTTTGATTAGCAAAACCGAGACGGTCTGAAATCTGCTTGATGCTCAAACTATTATCATGAAGCAGAACATTGGCAGTACGCATAATATCCTCTTTTATTATCTCACTTGCCGACTTGCCAAGTATATTCTTACAAACAAACGAGAAGTATTTAGAAGTGACATTCAGACGTTCAGCATAACCATTCACATTAAGGTAAGGTTTTCCATGCTGACTCGATTCTGTGAGCATAAGCAGAAAGCGCTGAACCAGATTCTCGCCTGCACTATACGTCGTTTCGCGAGTAGGCGTACCTTGACGCTGTTTGATATCAAAGATTTCAAGACCCATAGATTGTATGAGTAGTTGGATGCTCTCCTCTTTGTGTTTAGTATTCTCAGCAGCGAGCCTTTTGCGTAGGAGTTCGATATATGCCACGAGATGAGTTATCTCCTCGTCGTTAGCATGCAAAACTTCATGTGTGCTCGCCATTATAAGGAACGACCAATCAATTGTAATTGTTGAGAGCAGTTTTGCAACATATTCAGGCGAAACGAAAATGCCCAATATCTTCAGATCTATGCTCAGCATACTCTTTTCCAAGATATTGCGAGGATTACAACCGAAGATGTCACCTCGCTCGAGAGAATATTCCACATCGTCCACTATTATCTTAGCATTACCCTCAAGAATGATTGCAATGATAAATCCATCAACCACCAGCTTATGTGGTGATGAAGGAGCATAGGCAGCTCTGAGATTATCCACGACTAAGATATTCTCATAAATAGGAATTTCGCAGATTTCTGCCAATGATTCCATATTCATTTTTTCCATAATATATTGTTCTTATCTTAATTCGTTGCAAAGATAAAGATAAAATGTGATATACGTCTGTTTTAGAACACTTGCATACTGTTCTATTTTTCGTATAACAGAGAAATAGAACACTTTGAAGGTGATTTTTTTGTTTTATTTGTAATATAAAGCACATAACTTTGCAGCCGATTTCAAAAACAGATAATTAATTAAGATATGGAAAAAAGAACAATGATGGGTATTTTGATTGTATGTTTGCTGCTTTCATCATGCAACAACTCCCAAAAAGAAAAGACTACAGAAAATGCTGTACGAGTACAGACTGAAACTGTAAAAACAGATGAGAATATTTCAGATCGTGAATATGTCGGTGTAGTTGAAGAGAAATCTGCTACATCAGTCAGTTTTGGTAGTTCGGGCACACTTACCCGAGTATGTGTAAGTGCCGGTCAAAGAGTTCATAAGGGGCAGTTGATTGCTGAATTGGATAAGACACAGGCACAGAATATGCTCTCTGCCGCCCAAGCTATGATGATGCAAGCAAAAGATGCTGAGGAAAGAATGAGGCAGTTGCATGATAACAATTCGCTTCCAGATATGAAATGGGTCGAAACAAAGAGCAATGTTCAACAAGCCAAGGCACAACTCGATATGGCACGCAAGTCGATGGCTGATTGTTGTTTGTATGCACCAGTGAGCGGTATCATCGGAAAGGATGTGTCAAGTGTGGGTGAGACAGCATTGCCTGCTATGCCTATTGCTAAGATATTAGATATCAGCAGTGTTAAGGTTAAAGTCAGTATCCCTGAGAAAGAGATTGTTGGCATCAGTGCAAATACCAAAACACGTATCACTTTAGAAGCACTTGGAGATTTGGCTTTTGATGGTGGTGTAGTGGAAAAATGTGTAGAGGCAAATGGGATTACTCATACATATGATATAAAAGTGAATGTAGGCAATCCACAAGCACAACTTCTACCTGGTATGGTCTGCAAAGTAAAGATTTTGCCAGATGACATAAGCAATGAATATGATAGGATTGCAGTACCTATCACAGCCGTTCAGAAGAATGCTCAAAACAAGCATTTCGTATGGAAAGTGCAGAATGGGCATGCCACTCGACAGATTGTTAGTGTCGGCAAGGCTTATGGAAATCGTATTACTATACTTGATGGCATCAAGGAGGGAGATGTTATTGTAGTCAAGGGATATCAGAAACTGAATGAAGGTAGTTTAATTAAGAATTAAGAGTTAAGAGTTAATAAAGAGTTTGATTGTAGCAGTGAATAGCAGACCCTAATTACAAATGATGAATTATGAATTATGAATTAAATAGCAATTGGGTTAGTAGACTGATGCGTTCCTACCGTATCACATTTCTACTTATATTAATAGCTTTTGGACTTGGAATAGTAGGGTTCCAGAAGATGGCAAAAGCCGAATTCCCTGATTTTGTTATCCGTCAGGGAGTTGTGGTTGCTGTGTATCCTGGAGCAACTGCCGAAGAGGTTGAAATGCAGGTTGCAAAACCGCTTGAGCGATATCTCTTTACCTTTGATGAAGTGAAACGAGACAAGACCACTACCACATCCTCCAACGGCATGTGTGTTTGTATGGTCGAACTTCAGGATAACGTCACCGACAAGGACATTGTATGGTCAAAAATCAAGCATGGACTCAACACCTTTAAATCTCGCGAACTTCCAACTGGTGTGCTTGCCCTTCAGGTGAATGATGATTTTGGTTCGGCTTCAGCATTACTGATTGCACTTGAGAGTGAGAACCACTCTTATCGCGAATTAAAAGGTTATACTGACGATCTTTCCGACAGGCTTCGTCGCATACCTTCCGTGAGCAATGTGAATATCTATGGTGCCACACAAGAGCAGATTTCCATCTACATTGACCAGCAGCAACTCTCTGCTTACGGAATAGGTCGTACTTCACTGATGAATGCTCTGAATCAGGCTGGAATGACTACGATGGCAGGTTCTGTTTCGGGCACTCGTAAGGATGTGCCAATCCATGTTCGCAATGATCTGAACAATGAGTCAGACATCGAAAATCTTATAATCTTCAGCGATGCACAGAATCATGTGGTTCGTCTGAAAGATGTGGCAGAAGTGAAACGCGAATACGACACATCTAACAGTTATATCGAATATAATGGCCATCCTTGTCTGCTCCTCTCGCTCGAAATGATTGAGGGAAACAATATCGTTGAATATGGCAAGGATGTGCAGAAGGTAATGGATGAGTTTCAGCAAAACGAACTCCCGAATGATGTACAAATAAGCCGAATAGCCGATCAGTCGAAAGTGGTGGGCGACAGTGTGGCTGACTTTATGCTCAACCTGATAGAGTCAATGATCATCATCATTGTGGTTATGCTGTTGCTCTTCCCTTGGCGAACTGCCTTAGTGGCTGGTATCACAGTTCCGCTTTCCACATTCATATCCATCTTCATAATGTATATGATTGGCATTCCGCTAAATACAGTGACGCTTGCAGGACTTATCCTCGTTCTCGGAATGATTGTGGACAACGCCATTGTAGTGCTTGATGGCTATTTGGAATACATCAACAAGGGCATGTCGCGTTGGCATGCAGCAGCCGAATCAGCCCAGCATTATTTCATGCCTATGGCACTTGCCACACTTTGCATTGCAGTCATATTCTTCCCATTCCTCTTCACTATGAAAGGTCAGATGTACGACTTCATCCATTGGTTGCCATGGACCATATTCATCAATCTAATGGTTAGTCTTATGCTTGCGGTCGTACTCATTCCTGTACTCGAATTTATGTTCATAAAGTACAAAAAGCGTACACCTGAAGAGCATAAAAGAAAGCATCGCAAAACACTGACTGACTATGTACAAGACTATTACGAAAAGATGCTTGGATGGACATTCCGCAATCCTTGGACAACCATAGTGGGTGCTGTTATCTTTATCGTTATCGTATGCATTACCATAGTTCCAAACATGAAGGTGCGAATGATGCCAGTAGCCGATCGCAATCAGTTTGCTGTGGAGATAACACTCCCTGTTGGTGCTGGACTTGACGAGACAAAGTCGATTGCAGACTCTGTGACTCATGCTCTCCTAAAAGAAAAGGATGTGGTCAGCGTAACCACGTTCATGGGATGCTCATCACCACGTTTCCATACTGCTTATGCTCCGAAGATTGCAGGACGCAACTACGCACAACTCATTGTCAATACCAAGTCGAACAAAGCTACAGTGCGTCTTCTCGACAAGTACGAGCCTCTTTATAGCGAACGATTCCCAGGAGCATTTGTCAAGATTAAACAACTTGATTTCCAAAACTATAATCCGTTCGAATATCGATTCTACGGACAAGATGAGGATTCGCTTCGTATAGTAGCCGAACAACTGATGACAGAGATGAGCAAGAATCCAAATCTGATGAATGTACATACTGACTGGGAAGAAGCTCGTCCTCTCATCGAAGTGGCTCTCGACCCAGTACGTTCGCAGCAGTTGGGATTGACACGTACCTCAGCACAAGTTCAGTTGGCACTTGGCACCGGAAGCATGAATGTGGGTGAGGTTTGGGAAAACGACTACTGTGTGCCTTTAGTGCTGAAAGACAAGAGCAAGGACTCGCTCGATTGCGACGGAGTGAACAATCTTTTCCTATCTTCTCCGTTGATGAGCGTAGGAAGCATTACTAATGGTCAGACCGCCATTCCACTTCGACAGATTGGTGAAGCACAACCTGTTTGGGCTGCCACAAATATAGCTCATAGAGGTGGTGAGCGTTGTATCACAGTGACTTGCGAACTCAAGCGCAATATCATTTCTGCTCCGCTCCACAAACAACTGCAGAACATCGTAAAGGAAAAAGTCAGGATTCCTGATGGAGTACGTTTTGAGGTTGGTGGCGAACCCGAACACGATGCAGAAACAAGCGAGACTCTTATGTTGGGACTTTCCATAGCAGTAGGCATCATTTTCTTCTTTGTACTCTTCAATTTCCGTAAGTATAAGATGGCGATTGCTTGTCTTGTGGCATTGATACTAATCGTTCCAGGCACGCTTATCGGGCTTATCATGATGAATCGTGAAATTGGTGTGACATGCATTTTTGGTGTTATAGCATTGATGGGTATGCTTATGCGTAACGAAATCCTCATCTTCGAGCATGCCAACGATATGGTCCGAAAAGGGATGTCGGTTCGAGATGCAGCCTACGATGCTGGTCGTCGACGCATGGTGCCTATCTTCCTCACAACTGCCACAACAGCAGTGGGTGTGGTGCCAATGATTATAGCAGCCACAAACTTCTGGATGCCAGTTGGAGTGAGTATCTTTGCAGGAGGCATATTCTCTTTGATACTCGTTGTAACTGTTCTTCCTGTGGTTTATTGGAAATTGAATTGAAGCCCCCTATCCCCCAAAGGGGGCAGCCATCCGGTTTATGTGGTATTTGAGAATATAAATAGAAACAAAGTCATATCGCCCTTTGGCGTTTGGCACTTTACTAAATGATTATGAACAAAAGAATTATTATATTAATTATGATATTGGGTGTTAGTTTGGTAGTTGATGCTCAGACATTCTACACACTCGAACAATGTATTGACTCAGCACGAGCAAACAATTGGTCACTCAAGAATGCGGCCATTGAGATGCAACGCTCCGACGAACAAAAGGCAGCAATTTATACAAAGTATTTCCCTTCAATTTCGGCTAATGTAAATGCTTTCCATGCTTTCGACAAATTGATTAAGGGCGATGGAACTTATCCACAAGAATTGGCAGCATTCGAGTCGCTGATGCCTGGAATTTCACAGATGGTTGGCCAGCCTTTCGAGATTTCCGAACTCAATCGTGGATATGGAGTTACACTTTCGGTAATGCAACCTATCTATGCTGGTGGTCAGATACATACAAAGAATCAGTTGGCATCTGTCGAACAAGGAGTGATGGCGTTGCAACAACTATTGAAGGAGGATGAAGTGGTTCAAAAAGTCACCGAGAATTATTGGCAGATTGCTCAACTTAAATATAATCTCCAAACTCTCGATGCAGCCGAACGACAAGTTGATGCAGTGCTCAAACAAGTGAATCAATATGTGAAGGCAGGAGTTACAACAAGCAATGATTTGCTTCGTGTTCAACTTCGTCAGCAAGAATTGCTCAGCAACCGACTGAAGGTAGAAAATGGAATTAGCTTACTCCAATTGCTTCTAAGTCAGCAATGCGGCATTCATGGAGCATTTGACATTGTTCTCCCCGAAACAAGCGAAATCATTTTGACAGAACAAGTTGATCCACAAACTGCAGCCTCTCAGCGAAAGGAATATCAACTTGCAGCAAAAGGAGCGGAGGCAGAGCGTTTGCAAATCAAATTGGAACGTGGCAAATGTCTTCCTACTGTTGCAGTGGGAGTCGTTGGGATGAATACGGGTTTTGGTGGTCTTTCGTCATCGGTTTCCGACTATATGAAAACCAATATAACCAATGGATTGTTAATGGCAACAGTATCTGTGCCAATATCAGAGTGGTGGACTGGTTCGCATTCCATCCGTCGTCAGAAATTGAAACATCAAGAAGCACTCAACACCCAAAATGAAGCACTCGAGAAGCTTTCAATCGATATCCAGTCTGCATGGAATAATCTCGAGGAGGCACAGAAGCAAGTCAGTGTTTTCAAGATAGCGGTTGAGCAATCTAAAGAGAACTTGAGGCAGAACACCATAAAGTACAACTCTGGCACATCCGACCTCACCGATCTTCTTGATGCCGAAACCCTTCATCGGCAATCCGAGAACAACCTCTCATCTGCCATCGCCGACTATGAAGTGAAATTAGCAGATTATAAACGTAAGGTAAAATAATTATGAGTTATTATGTAAAAGAAGTCTCGAACAAGAAAGAGATGGACGATTTCGTTCGGTTACCTTGTAAAATTTATAAAGGGAATCCATGTTATGTTCCTGACTTGGAAAGTGATGTAAGGGATTTCTTTGATGAAAAGAAGAATCCTGATTTGCAGACATCAAAGGTGCAGGCATTCGTTGCCTACGACGATCAAGGCAATATCGTTGGCAGAATTGCTGGAATCATCAATGAGAAGGCAAACGCGACTTGGAACACCAATTTTGTGAGATTCGGTATGATTGAGTTTTATGATATTCCAAAGGTGTCACAACTTCTAATTGGAGCAGTGGAGAAATGGGGTGCTTTCTATGGAATGACTGATATCCAAGGACCGATGGGAATCACCGACTTTGACAAGGAAGGACTTCTCGTGGAAGACTTTGACCAGGTAAGTTCGATGGTAACTATCTACAATCATCCTTATTATCCAAGACATTTGGAGGCAATGGGATTTGTGAAGCAGGCGGATTGGGTTCAAGCCCGATTTGACATCCCCGCCCATCTGCCCAAACGATTCGAAAGGTCGGCACAAGTGGTAAACGAAATGTATGATTTGCACATACATAAGTTGAGTAAGAAGGACATTTTCAAACGTGGTTATGGCCAACGGATATTTGCCCTTTTGAACAAGGCATATAGACCATTATTCGGTTTTTCGGAGATGAGTCCGGAGACTTGCGACAAGTTCATCAACCAATACATTCCATTTGCCGACTTGAGGATGATACCGGTGGTTGAGGATAAAGATGGAAATATAGTTGCAACAGCAATCACCATAGGCAGTTTGACTAAGGCTCTGCGCAAAAGCAATGGAAAACTTTTTCCTTTCGGGTGGTTCCATATTCTGAAGGATTTGAAGTTCAAGCACGAAGATAAGGTTGAAATGCTTCTTGTAGCTGTAGATCCTGATTTTCAAGGCATGGGAATCAATGCTCTCATCTTCGAGTATCTCATCAAAGTATATAATGAATTAGGTTTCACTTGGGCAGAAACTGCTCCTATGCTTGAAAGCAATACGAAGGTGCTGACTCAATGGAAACAACTCAACACCAGTTTTTATAAACGAAGAAGGTGTTATGGAAAAAACATTTCAATTAACAATTAATAAGTAACAATGAATCAACCTAACAAAAAACTCCTCCCCTCGGGGAGGTTGGGAGGGGGCTCCCGAGTAGTAATAACAGGAATGGGCATTTGGTCGTGTATAGGAACGACTCTCGACGATGTTTGCGATGCCCTTTACAACGGACGGAGTGGCATCATCTTCAACCAGGAGAGGAAAGATGCCGGATTTCGTTCTGCCCTTGTGGGCAATGTGCCAAAAGCAGATTTGAAGCCATTTGTGCCTCGCAATCTCCGACATTTCATGCCAGAGGAAGCACAATATGCTTATATGGCAACTCGCCAGGCATTGGAACAGGCGGGAATTGATGATGATTATCTCACTAACAATGAGGTTGGAATCATCTATGGTAATGATTCGGTGGCAGAAGCTACGGTAGGTGCCATTGATAAGTTTCGACAGGCACAAAGTACTGCAGCATGTGGAAGTGGTGCAATATTCCAGTCGATGAATTCGAACATCACGATGAATCTTGCTTGCCTTTTCAAACTTCGTGGTATCAACCTAACTGCCTCAGGAGCATGTGCTTCGGGTTCGCATAGCATCGGTTTGGCTTCGCTTCTTATCCGCAACGGATTGCAAGATTGTATAGTCTGTGGAGGAGCGGAAGAAAACAATATGTTTGGTATCGCATCGTTCGACGGCATTCAGGCATTCTCTATGCGTGAAGATGAGCCCGAGAAAGCGAGCCGACCATTTGATGCAAGTCGTGATGGACTGGTTCCGAGTGGCGGTGCTGCAACCTTGGTGCTTGAGAGTTATGAACATGCCATGAAGCGAGGAGCAAATATCATAGCGGAAGTCGTTGGATGGGGTTTTTCGGGTAACGGTGACCACATTTCCACTCCGAATATTGATGGTCCTGCACGTTCGTTGAGTGCTTGCCTCAAGAATGCTGGAGTGCAAACCAACGAAGTGGGATATCTCAATGCACATGCCACGAGTACGGTAATCGGTGATCAGCGAGAGGCACAAGCCATAGCACAAATCTTTGGCAACAACAGTGTTCCTGTCACTTCGACCAAGAGTCAGACTGGACACGAGATGTGGATGGCAGGAGCAAGCGAAATCATCTATTCTATCCTTATGATGAAGAATGATTTCATTGCAGGAAACATCAATTTCGAACGCCCAGATGACATCACCGCTTGTCTCAACATAATTCCCGAAACAATACATCAGCATTTTGATATGTTCCTTTCCAATTCCTTTGGTTTTGGAGGAACGAACTCAAGTTTATTAATTAAGAATATCAATTAACAATTAATAATTAACAATTGGGTTGCTCTTTTTTCCTAAACGACCAAACGACCAACCCCCTAAACAACAAAATTATGACACGTGAACAAATCATCTCAATTATCAAGAGTGAAATTACAGAAGAGTTTGAAGTAGAAGAATCTATCATTCAGCCAGATGCTGAAATCTATGAGACATTGCAACTTGACAGTCTCAGTCTTGTGGATTTGGTCAGCATCGTTCATACTCAGTTCAAGATTCGTATGTCGAAAGAGGATGTGCATGGCATCAAGACATTCAACGATCTCTATGATTATATTGAATCGCACATAGAGCATTAATACTGCTATATGAACAAAAGAAAATATGATATCCTCATCATCGGAAGCGGTCTTGGAGGTTTGATTTGTGGGGCAGTTTTGGCCAAATCCGGTTATGAGGTTGTCGTGTTGGAACAGTCGGGGCAGATAGGTGGTTGCATTCAGAGTTATAAGCGAGGCAATGCATATTTTGACACGGGTTTGCATTATGTTGGTGGACTCAGCGAAGGACTTCCTCTTCACAAGGTATTCTCATATCTTGGATTGATGGATTTGCCTTGGCAACGGATGGACGATTGCTTCGATTTAATCCGTATTGGAGATAAAGAATACCCCATCATGCAAGGTTGGGAAAACTTCGTTGACTCATTGAGCCAGATATTCCCTCATCAGCGACAAGCACTCCAAGATTATGCCTTCAAACTCCAACATATCACTCCCGACGATATGGATGTGAATGCTTGGGACTATCTGCATCGGACTTTCTCGGACGAATTGCTTATCAATGTGTTGAGTGCAAGTGCCATGAAGTTGGAATTGCGTAAGGAGTCACTTCCGTTGTTCAATTTTGCTCATGCCCAGAGCAGTTATATCGAGGGCAGTTGGAGGTTGAAAGGAAATGGAAACATCATCGTTAACCACCTCCGTGGAGTGATAGAAGAAACGGGTGGAATGCTTATGACAAGAGCAAAAGTGGTAAGGTTGAACTGCGATAGCAATACGGTGCAGAGTGTAGAATTGGCAGATGGCAGAATATTTGAGGCTTGTGATGTTATATCAGATATTCATCCACAATTGCTATCAGAAATGTTGGATGGTAATTCAAAAGGCATTCAGCGTTTTGTCAAAAGAAACAAAGAGACTGAAAACACCTTTGGCATGTTTACCGCTTCACTTCTTCTCAAACCCAATCGCATACGGTATATCAACAAGAACATTTATATCTACGACCAACCTAATGTATGGAATTTCTATACCAATGGCGATAGTGTGTCGGGTGTGATGGTAAGTATGCGAATACCAGAAGATGGAAGTGATTATGTCTCTCAAATTGATCTACTTACTCCAATGCTTTGGGACGAATGCCAAGCCTATTCTGAAACGCGAACAGGACATCGAACGAAGTCGTACCACGAAATGTGCCATGTAAAAGCTCAACAATGTATCCGACTTGCAGAAAGAGCTGTTCCTGGACTTGCCGATGCTATTGAACGAACTTATACAAGTACGCCACTCACTTATCGTGATTATCTCTGCAGTCCGCAGGGCAATGCTTTTGGCACTCGTAAGGACAACCGCAACCCTATGCTCACATTCGGCACGGTCAAGACTCCTCTCCAGAACTTGTTTCTCACCGGACAAACCGTTTGTCTCCCTGGCATTGAAGGAGTCACGATGACTGCATTCGACACTTGCAAACAAATTCTTGGAAATGAAAACATAAGCGATATACTACGATGAAAGAATTTAAGGTAAAAAGATTTTATATATTGTTATTAGGGATAATTGTGCCACAAATCATTATGGCACAGACATCAAAGGGCGTGGTAACCGACTCTGCTAATCTTTATAAAGAGATGCTGGATGATCCCATTCTCTTGAACGAAGTGGTCGTGAAGTCCAAGCGACGCAGATATTCGCGTAAGAATAATCCTGCGGTGGAGTTGATGCGTAGGGTTGTGGCAGCTCGAGAGATGACTCGCCTCGAGAACCACGATTACTACCAATATACTAAGTATCAGAAGATTTCGCTTGCTCTCAACGACTACAACGCCAAGGATTCCGACAGCATCTCGACTGGCAAGTTCCGTTGGAACGACCACATTGAGATTAGTCCTTACAACAACAAGGTTATCATGCCCCTATCTGTCGATGAAAATGTGAAGCAACATATCTACCGTAAGGTTCCAAGGAAAGAGAAAGACATCGTTCTCGGCACTTCGAGCACAGGCATCAACCAACTCCTCGTCACTGGTGATGGCATCAACACAATGCTCAAGGAGGTGTTTCAGGATATAAACATCTACGATGATTATGTACGACTCTTCCAGTATCCTTTCCCAAGTCCAATCGGTAGTCATGCAGTAAGTTTCTATCATTTCTATATTGCTGATACCGTGATGGTTGATAATCAGGAGTGCTACCATCTCGAGTTCTATCCAAACAATCCGCAAGACTTCGGTTTCAATGGCGAATTGTATGTGCTTACCGACTCCACCCTGCATGTCAAGAAGTGCAGTTTCACCCTTCCTCGTAAGAGTGATGTGAATTTTATCACCAATCTTCATGTGGATCAGACATTCACCCAACTCGACAATGGCGAATGGGCACTTTCCGACGATGATATGTGGGCAGAAAAGTCTTCTGGTCGGTATCGTGGGACATGAACGGAAAGGTGTTCAATCGCATTCCGCTCTTCAAACGACTAAAGTTGCGTGAATATGTTGCGTTCAAAGGTGTATGGGGCAAACTTACCGACAAGAACAATCCTACTCTTGCGGAGAATGCCAACGACAGCCAACTTTTCCTTCTCCCCAACGGTTCCTATGCCATCGACTCATCACGCCCTTACATGGAAGTGGTTGCCGGCATCCACAACATACTCAAGTTCTTCTCCGTCGAGTGGGTTCATCGCCTATCCTACAACGACCATCCCGACACCCGAAAAGATGGAGTGAGATTTGGACTTGAAGTAAGTTTTTAATGAGTATGTGGATAATCAAAGGGTCAGAACTTCTGATTATCCATGTATTCGATGTCTTCGATGCTATCACAGGCAAGACCACTCAGGTTGGACAGAAAGCAAACGGTTCATGGGGCATTAATGAAAGTTCATTCGACGAGGTTCTTGCCGCAATCAACGATTGGTACTCAACCCCAGGTGTCTTCACATTCACCTTCAACGAAGAAAAATCTTATTGGCATTGGGAACAAGTAACTGAATAAAATAAACCAAAGAGTGAATCAAGGGGTCAGACCCCTTGATTCACTTTTTTAATC